>JANMIM010000493.1:0-4335 GCA_031375795.1 Bacteroidota bacterium | reverse complement strand
ATTGCGGCGGTCTGAGTTGGTGGGATTGCAGTTTAGGAACATCGATTTTGCTAATTTCACCGTAAAGGTGATGGGCAAGGGCCGCAAGGAACGCATCGTTCCATTGGGGGCACATGCCGCAAAAGCGATGAAGGCATACATGCGAACTTGCGATGCAGAAGGCAACAAGGACTACCGACAAGCATTTTTCTTGAAGGCAGACGGCGCGCCGATTTATGACCGGCTCGTGCATCGCATCGTCGACCACTACCTGAAGCAGGTTTCCAGCCTTACCAAGACCAGCCCCCACGTGTTGCGGCACACGTTTGCGACCCACCTGCTTGATCGCGGGGCCGACCTCAATGCGATCAAGGAGATGCTCGGCCATACCAGCCTCGCAGCGACCCAGGTCTACGTGCACAACACCATTTCCAAACTCAAGGACGTTTATTCCAAGGCTCATCCAAAGGCCTGATTATCAATAAAAAATAATCTATCGGATATGAAACTTCAAATCCAGTCCATCCATTTTGACGCAGACATCAAGCTGCTCGAGTATGTCCAGAAGAAATGCGACAAATTGGACCACTTCTTTGACAAAATCATCGACGGGCAAGTGTACTTGCGTGTCGAGAAAAAGGGCGATCATTCCCTGAAGTCGGTGGAGATCAAGCTGATCGTGCCCGGCGAAACGCTGCTCGCCAAGCAGGAGTCCTTTTCGTTTGAGGAAGCCGTGGACCTCGCGACCGAGAGCCTCAAGCGTCAAGTGAACCGGTACAAGGAGAAATTGAGGACCTGAGAAGGCTTTTCATCGAGTAAAAGGCCCCCGGTTGCGGGGGCTTTTTTGCATTCCAGCGTTTCAAATATGTCATTCCCCGGCATTTTCATCGACCAATTGGGCCGCGAGGTGAAGCTGCACGCGCCGCCGCAGCGCGTGATCTCGCTCTGTCCATCGCTCACGGAGACCCTGGTCGACTTGGGGCTCGGACCGCGATTGGTGGGGCGCACCCGTTTCTGCATCCATCCCATCGATGTGATGCGGGAGATTCCCAACGTCGGTGGGACAAAGGATGTAAGCTTCGACCGCATCCGTGCCCTGAAGCCTGACCTGATCATCGGCGAAAAGGAGGAAAACACGGCAGCCATGATCGAGGCGCTCGCCGCTGAATATCCCGTGTACATGACCGATGTCGTGGATCTGGCGTCGGCACACGAGATGGTGTTGCAACTGGGAGCGATCACCGACACGCAGACGCAGGCGGCCGAACTCGCTGAGCGCATCGCGCACTCCTGGGCCAAGGTCACGCCCCTGCCGGCCGCCATGCCGTGCTTGTATTTTATTTGGAAAAGTCCGTGGATGGTCGTCGGCGCTGACACTTATATAGATTCTGTGTTGAAAAAGTGTGGATTTGACAATCTGGCTACCGCATGGGAGGGGCGCTACCCCGTGTTGGATGAAAATAATTTTTTCCCTAAAACGCCCTTGGTCGTGCTCCTGTCGACCGAGCCCTATCCGTTCAAGGAATCTCAAATCGCTGAAATAGAGGCATTTATTCCAGGTGCCGTCGTGCGGATCGTCGACGGGGAAATGTTCAGTTGGTATGGGTCGCACATGGTCGGTGTTGAAAATTATCTCAATCTGTTGTTGAAAGATGTAGCAAGTAGCTTATCTTTGCATCTTTAGGTTGAACTAGGTACTGGACTTTTTAATTTTTTCGTAAGTATGAATTTGAAATCCCTGCTCCGCTTAGGTGTCGTTACGCTATTTTTTGTAATGTCCCTGTTGCCACTCATGGCCTTTCATAACCATCAAAACGAACCGCTTTCCTTTGCCAAAACAAACATTGCAGCAGCCTTTGTAGGCTTGACTGCCACTGCTGCCGAAGCTCCCTCTGATTTGGGACCTGCCGTGCTGACTGCCACCTACAAGGGCAAGTCGGGCTGTGCCGCCACCAATCACGAATTTGAAATCTCAGTGGATGTGCTCGATGCCGCCAACAACATCTACCGCGTGCGCAACCTCCTCGACGAGGGCCAAATCCTGAAAGCCAAGCTCAAGGATGGCAAGCTCCAAATGGGACGCCAAAAGATGGATTCCTACGTGGTGACCGGCAGCATCGATTACCTCGAGAACCCAGCTCGCTTGGAAACACGCATCAAGTATGAAGACGGAATCGGCTACTGCGAAGACGTCAGCGTGTTTGTGAAGCACTGATCGCCTTGGTGATCGGTCAATCTCGCATCGGGGCGGCTCTAGGGTCGCCCCGATGCATTTTACAGCTGCCTTTTCGCCCCGGCATGTCGTGTGCGCGATACAATCGTAGAAAGGCCATCAGTGGTGATCGCTAGGCGACGCAATCTGCTTGGGTAGCTGCGGTTTTTTCATCAATTTGCCTCCTCGATCGTTGCAATACCCCATGTCGACCCCAATAAGCTACCATTTGAAGTCCTTGTTATTTTCGTTTGCCTTGCTCAGCCTCTCCTTGGCTGCCCAAGCCGGCCAATTTGACAATATCGACTCGCTCAAGCAGGCGGCCTATGACTCCACACTGCCTGACAGCGGGCGCTTGGAGTCGCTTATCAGGTATGCCACCAAGGCTTACCTGAAGCGGCTGCCTGACTCTGCGATTTACTTCGCCGACCAGGTGCTCGCCGAGGCCATCAAGCTCGACATGCCCATGCAGCAGGCACGCGCCCATGGCACCAAAGGCTCGGCGGCATTCAACAAAGGCGAATACCGCCTGGCCATTCATTACCATCAGCTTTGCCTGGAGATTTACCAGCGACTGGACTACAAAAAAGGAATCGGGAGCTGCTACAACAACCTGGGAAACTCCTTATTGCGCTTGGGCGAGCCGACCAAGGCCATGAAATTGTATGAAAGCGCCATGGACATCTGGATTTCCATGGGAGACAAACTCAGCGCGGCTACCTCGCTCTACAACCTTGGGAGCATCTACATGAACTATGGCGATGATGCCCGGGCCATCGAGGCCTTTACGCGCACCTTGCTCATCCGCGAAGAACTGGGAGATCAGCCGGGGGTCGCAGCGGCGCACCACAACATCGGCGTCTTGTACAACAGTCAGGAGGAACCGCGTCATGCGCTGGGGCACTTCAGGGCGGGCTTGGCCATCCGCCAGCGGCTCGGCGACGTCAAGGGGCAAGCCAGCGACATGATCGGCATGGGTACCGTCCATACCGCCCTGCACCAATTGGATTCTGCGTTGTACTATTTTTTCAAGTCACAAGTCCTCAATCGGCAGATCTCGGCCTATGACAACATCGCCCAATCGCAGGAAAATATCGCGGAGGTCTATGAAATGAAGGGGGAATTGGAGCTCGCCAAGCTCTATTGCGACAGCGCATTGCAGACTTACACCCATACCGAGAATGCCGAGGGCCTCACGATGGTGCTCAATCGTCAAGGCGAGATCTACATGCAATTGCACCAAACCGCCCAGGCGATCTCAGCCTCCAAACTCTCGCTGGAAATCGCCCAGTCCATCCAATCCGTTCCCAACATTCGCGACGCTGCCTACAGCCTCTACGCGATCTACAAGGAGCAGGGGCAGGACCACGAGGCCCTCAAAATGCATGAGTTGTTTATTGAGATGCGCGACAGCGTGCAGAGCGAGGAAAATGACCGCTCGATCATCCGCAGCGAACTCAAGTATGAATTTGAGAAGGCTAATCTGGTGAGGGCACAGGAGCAGGAATTGGCTGATCGGGCAGCCAAGGAGGCTGCCCAGCGGCGCGACCGGCTGCAATACAGCCTCATCAGCGGCATCATTGCATTTTTGCTGGTGGGAATTCTGGCGTTGGGTTTCTGGCGCGTGCCCAAAAAGGTCGCCTTTGGGGTGGTGTTTTTGGCCTTCCTGATGGTTTTTGAATTCATCCTGGTGCTGATGGATCCCTACACCGAGCCGATTTCCCAGGGGCAGCCGGTCTTCAAATTCCTCATCAACCTCGCCTTGGCTTTGATGCTCACGCCGATCCACCACTTCTTGGAAGCCTTTGTGCAGCGTCGGTTGCTGAAACAGCCAAATCGAGCCGCCAACCGAACGGAGGCCGAGCTTGCAGAGTAACCTCGGTTATCGAGGATGAGAGGTGAATGGGATCGGCCTGTGATGTTAAAGTGCTGATCATTAGCATATTGCCGCAGGTGCAGGGCATACCCAATCCCTACGAGCAACACATACCCATCTTTTTTGGGACTAAATGCTTTGATTGTCAGCAATTTAAAAGGAGCCAAATCCGAAATTGAGTTTAGAGTCAAGAACCCGCAGCCCCTCAAATCATCTCCACATCCACCTTGATCTTGCCGGCTCTGCCCTTGTCGTCCATGCAGGTAAT
>JANMIM010000487.1:0-6529 GCA_031375795.1 Bacteroidota bacterium | reverse complement strand
CCTGCGCTACCGCATCAACAATGGGCCCATCGTCTCGGAGACCATGACCACCTCGGTTGCCCCCAACGGCCTCTTTGCCTACACATTCACCACCCCCGCCAACATGGCTGCCGGTGGCGTGTACAAGGTCGACGTATGGGCCAGCCTGCCTGGCGACGCGATCCCGCAAAACGACAGCCTGCTCGGCACCACCACCAAAAACCACATCCTGGTGGCCAGCTTCCCCTATGTCGAGGACTTTGAGACCAGCCAAGGCGGCTGGTTTGCGACCGGCACCGCCCCCAGCTGGGCTTGGGGCACACCCGCCAAAAACACCATCCAAGGCGCTGCATCGGGCACCAAGGCATGGGTCACGGGCGGATTGGGAACCACGAGCCACGGCAACAATGAGCACAACCAGGTCGAGGGACCCTGTCTCGATTTCTCCAACACCGGCGCACCATGGGTCGGGCTGAATACATGGTGGAATGCCGAAAACAGCTGGGATGGCGCCAACCTGCAGACCAGCATCGACAGCGGCGTGACTTGGGTGAATGTGGGCCAGCTCGGCGATCCCGACAACTGGTACACCGACGATGCGATCGACGGGGCTCCCGGAGGTTCGCTCGAGGGCTGGACGGGCCGCGCAGCGACCAACAATGGCAGCGGCGGCTGGCGACGCTCTGTGCACAGCCTCGCCTACCTCGCAGGCGAGGAAGACGTGCTCGTGCGCATCGCATTCGGGAGCGACGGCTCGGTCGTGGACGACGGCTTTGCCTTTGACAACTTCAACGTCGCGCGGCAGCCCACGATGTACCTGGGGCCAGACGTCTCGGCTTGCGACTCGCTCACACTGGATGCCGGACCCGCCAGCACCTGGGTATGGAGCACCGGAGACAGCACACAGACGATCACCGTGCTCCAAAGCGGCAGCTACACGGCCACGGTGCGAGACAGCTTTGGCTTCCCGACCCAAGACGTGGTGCAGGTGACCATCGAGGGGCCGCGCACCTGGGACTTGGGCAGCGACACGCTCCTCTGCAATGCGCCGTCCTACACCTTGAGTGCCGGCGCTGGCGCGGCGACCTACCTGTGGTCCACGGCTGCGACGAGCCAGCAAGTCACCGTGAGCAGCTCGGGCCAGTATGCCGTGACCGCGACGAGCAGCCTGGGCTGTGCCCGCACCGACACGGTACAACTCACATTTTCAAACCTTCGTGCGGCCATCAACCTGCTGGCGACGCCGATCTGCCGAGGCATCCCCTATACCTTTCAGGACTTCAGCAGCGGTGCGCCCACGAGCTGGTTTTGGGACTTTGGCAACGGCAACCTGAGCACCAACCAAAACCCCACGACCGTGTACACGGCGGGGGGCACATTTACCATCTCGCTTCAGGTGAACGACGGGCAGTGCATCGACGACACGAGCATGGTCGTCTTTGTGGACGTGTGCGTGGGAACAGAGGCCCCAACAAGCCCATTGCTGCATGCATTTCCCGTACCCGCCGACCAAGCGCTCTATTTGGGGGGGATGGAAAACATCGACGAATCCGTCACCCTGCGGCTGGTGGACATGGCTGGCCGGGAGGTCTATTCCATCTCGCTGCCCGAGGGCGCAAAACCTGCACAATATCTCCTTGCGGTGAAGCAATTGAGCGATGGCATGTATTCCCTGCAACTGGATGGTGAGCGAACGAACTGGAGGAAAAAAGTCGTCATTCGTCACTAGTTTTTTTTCGTGAAAGTCTGATTATTAATGGAATTGCATAAATTGCAGCGGACTAAAAAGTTATCAATTTGTTTTTGACCAACGATCGTATGAGAAAAGCTACCCCTACATTACGTATTTCTTTTGCTGTTTCATGGGCATTTTGCATGCTCTTGACCTTCCAAGTTGGGCTAGGGCAATATTGCCTCCCGACGTACTCCAACATGTGCACCACGGGTGACTACATCAACTCGGTGACATTTGCGGGCATCGTGAACACCGGCACCGGTTGCAGCAATCCCGGTGCCAGCAACTACACCGATTACACCGGCGCCTTCACGGGCAATGTCGTGACCAACTCGCCTTACACGATCACCTGCGCACCTGGGCCCACCTGGGGTCAATATTTCGTAGCGCTGATCGACATCAACCATGACCTCGATTTTTCAGATCCAGGAGAATTTTTTGATGTCGGCTATTCATTGGGTGGTGGCACGGTCAGCAATACCATCACGGTACCCTGCAATGCGCTCACAGGCTTGACGAAGCTGCGGGTGATGTGCCGCTACGCCAACACGCCGCTCACGCAGGCAGACGTTTGTGCGAGCCTTTTGAGCTTTGGCGAGGTGGAGGAATACACCCTCAACATCACCCAGCCCGCAAGCACCGACGGCATGCTGTCGAGGTTCATCAGCCCAGTCACGGCCTGTGGCATGGGAGCAGCTGAAATCGTGCGCGTGAAGGTCAAGAACGTCGGTGGGCAGACCATCAATGGTTACACCGTCTGCTACAGCATCAACAATGGCGCACCTGTCTGCGAGACCGTCGCCACGGTGATCCTGCCCTGCGACTCGGTGACCCATACCTTTGCGGCACCCGCCAACCTGTCTGTTCCTGCGCAATATGACTTTGACGCGACCCTCACCGTCGCCGGCGACGTGAACAACGCCAACAATGCCCTCACCAATTATTATGTCGACAACATCCCTGTCGTCGGCACCCTGCCCTACACCGAAAACTTCGACGTGACCAATGGCGGCTGGACGACTGCCGGCACAGCCTCCTCTTGGGCATGGGGCGTACCCGCAGGCACTTTCATCAGCCAAGCTGCCTCGCCTACCAAGGCCTGGGTCACCAACCTCACCGGGCCCTACAACCTGGATGAGCTCAGCTACATGATTTCGCCCTGCTTCAACATGACCAGCCTCACGACCGACCCCTACATGGCATTCTCCCACATTTTCGACATCCAGCAATACAGTGATGTCGGCTATGTGGAGCTCACCACCAATGCTGGGACAACCTGGACACGCCTGGGTATGTCGGGCACCGGCAACAATTGGTACAACAACACATTCTCCAACGTCTGGGACATCAACTCTGGCCTGCCCGGCCGCTGGCGTGCGGCCGACCAGCAACTCACTGGCGCAGCAGGCAATGCCAGCGTGCGCGTGCGCTTCGTGCTCGACAGCGACGCCTTCACATCCAATGAAGGGATGGGCATCGACGACGTGAAGATCCTGGACACTTTGAAGAATGCAGGAGCCCTCGCCCTGGTGGCACCCCTCACGGGTTGCCAACTGAGCGCCACGAGCCCGGTTTCGGTGTCGATCAAGAACTTTGGCTCCCATCCGATCTCCAACATCCCCGTCTGCTACACCCTCAACGGCGGTCCCGCCTTTTGCGAGGTCGCCACGGGGCCCATCGCTCCGGGAGCCACATACACCCACAACTTTGGCAGCACCGTGAATCTGTCGGTACCCGGGTCCTACAACCTGAAGACGTACACCAACTGGACCGCAGACTACACACGCCTCAACGACACCCTGTCCACGACGGTGAGCAGCCTGCCTTTGGTGAATACATTTCCCTACAAGCAGACCTTTGAGGCCGGGCAAGGCGGCTGGACCAGCGGCGGAACAGCCTTCAACGACTGGGCTTATGGCACACCTGCCAAGGCCACGATCACTGGCGCAGCATCGGGCACCAATGCTTGGGTCACGGGTGGCCTTGGCGTCGGTTCCTACCTGGACAACGCCAACAACTGGGTCGAGAGCCCCTGCTTCGACCTGAGCACGCTCACCAATCCATGGGTGATGGCCAAGGTCTGGTGGAATGCAGAATTCTCATGGGATGGGGCCGTGCTGGAATACAGCACCAATGGCGGCACATCTTGGTCTGAGATCGGAGCGTTTGGAGATCCATTCAACTGGTACACCGACAATACTGTCAATGGCCTCTCTACTGCTGGCGGCACCGGCAACGGCTGGTCTGGCAGGGCGTTATCGTCCAATGGCTCCAATGGCTATGTACCCGCCAAGCACGAGATTGCCAACCTCGCCGGGCAGTCGGCTGTGCGCTTCAGGATCCACTTTGGCTCCGATGCCAGCGTCGTCGACGACGGCTTTGCCTTTGACGACTTTGTGGTCGCAGACCCACCCATCGTGGCCTTGGGCCCAGACCAGGTGATCTGCGGCAGTTACACGATCAATCCAGGGCTCTCCGGCGGCACCTTCCTCTGGACTGGCGGCGCGACCACCCCGACATTGACCGTCACCAATCCCGACACATACATCCTGCAATACACCGACAGCCTGGGCCTGAGCGATGCCGACACCATGGTCGTCAGCCTTTCGCCCACCCCGGCAGTCAATTTGGGCAACAATGCCGTGGTCTGCAGCGGCGACAGCACCTGCTTCAACATCAGCCCAGCCAACTATCCCAGTGTACTCTGGAGCACAGGCGACACCACACACGTGCTGTGTGTGGGTACTGCTGGCAGCTGGAGCATCCAAGCGACCGATGCGACCGGCTGTACGACAAATGACACGATCAGCACCACGATCGTTGCGCCGCCCACCCCGTCGATTGGCCCTGACACCACGATCTGCCCCGGTGCCACCGTCTGCATCGCGAGCAACTGCGGCCCCAATCATAGCTATATCTGGTCCAACGGCGCTACGACGTCGCAGATCTGCGTCTCGGTTGCCGCCGGCTACTGGGTGATCTGTATCGACGCCAATGGTTGCGAGGGTGCAGACAGCATCATCGTGAACCAAGCGCTCCTACCGGTTGCGGCAGGGACAGCAGACACGTCCAACTGCCCCATCGTGCAGTTTACAAATGCGTCGACCGGTGCGACCACTGGCGTGACCTGGCACTTTGGCGACGGCGGCACCTCGACGGCAGCCAATCCCAGCCACGACTACACCGCAGCTGGAAACGGCAGCTATACCGTGTTGCTCATCGGCGCCAATGATTGCGGCAACGACACCACGACCATTTTGGTCGACGTCAATTGCCTCGTGAGCATCGGCGGGGCCATGGACAATCAACTGAGGTTGTTCCCCAACCCCAGCCAAGGCAAGTTCAAGTTGGAGGCCACCCTCACGGGCACCGCGCCTGTGCAGGTCACGATCGTGGACGTACATGGCAGGGCCGTGTACACGCGTGGCTATGCGACTGCAGCGGGGCATTTCAGCGAGGAAATCAACTTGGAGGCCACCAAGGGCGTCTATTTCGTCAAGTTTGACGTGGGCGGCGAGGTCACCGTCAAGAAATTGGTCCTGCAATAACCGCATTGCAAGCCCGCGCGAAACCTCCTTGGCACATTGCCAAGGAGGTTTTGTTTTTTTAGCTTAATTTGGTCTCATGAAGCGTATTTCACTCCTATTGTTGCTCACGGCCTGCATGGTTGCAGGCTGCAAGAAATTTGACCCGGCAGAGCAGGCTGCGCTCGACGAGGCCGCGATCACCAAATACATCTCAGACAAAGCCCTCACCGCCACCGCGACGGGCTCGGGCTTGTATTATGTGATCGACTCGCTGGGCACGGGCGTCTATCCCACGCTGGCCTCCAGGGTCACGGTCGCCTACAAGGGATCCTTGCTGGACGGCACGGTCTTTGACCAAAGCACGGCAGCAGGTGCGACATTTCCGCTCACTTCCGTGATCCAAGGCTGGCAGGAAGGCATCCCGAAATTCAAGAAGGGCGGCAACGGCACGTTGCTGATCCCCTCGGCATTGGGCTATGGCAACCAAGCCCAGGGAAGCATCCCTGCAAATTCTGTGTTGCTCTTCGACATCACCTTGGTGAATGTCCAATAGGGCATTTGTCGCAAGAGCCCCAGGCAATTCAAGCCTCGTGACCGCACGATGGCCCAAGGATTCATGGATGCTTCAAGAGACGCCGATCGAGCGGCTGGAGCACACGCAACCAGTCACCTTCCCGTCATGAGGACATCATGCTCCAAACCATTCCTCATTTACACATGGCTTCTGGTATTTGCCTGCGCCATGCTGCTCCCATCGCACATTTCGGCCCAGCTCGACCACGTGCAGCGACTCATGGCCGATGTGTGCAGCAAGTCCAAAACCGCTTTGACAAATGACACGTCTGGCATCCACCAAATGTTGCCGCCGCCCACCGATTGTGAAAACTCCAACCTGATCAATTTCCATGTGTGTGACTGGAATGCAGATGGCAAAAAAGACCTCATCTACAACGGATATTGCGCACCCTATCCAGAGACCATATTCTTCATCCGCACCGATAGCGGCTGGGTCCAAAGAAATGCCCTCGGCGGCTACTTGCTGGGCCTGCGCGTCGCAGACCGCAAGTGTACTGCGCGCATATACCAGGAGGCCGTCGGTTGCATCCGCCTATCAAGGGTCACAGAGTTCACGTTCAACAGCCAAGGCTGGCTGAGCGGCGGCACCTGCATCGATTGGGAACCCAACACGACGATTCCAGCAGCCGAGCAATACAAGGTCGTCAAGGTGCGCGGCATATTGCGTGACAGTCCCAAGGAAATCGAGCAGGAGATGGAGGATGAATGCACG
>JANMIM010000466.1:0-2169 GCA_031375795.1 Bacteroidota bacterium | reverse complement strand
GATCAGAATTCGCAACTCAGCTGTGTAACTTTTCAGGACATCGACACCGCAGCCACGACCATTCCTCCGTTTCAGACCGCATCCAGCGCCATTGGATACCAGGATTCATTGCCGATGGGCCCGGGGCCGACGACCCTGTCCCTCATTTTGCCATCGATTTGCAACGGGCAGGATCCCGATCTAGGCCCGGATACCGCCTTTTGTATCGGCACATTGTTGCTGGATGCCACGATGTCTGCCACCGCAAGCTACCTCTGGCAAGACGGCTCGACTAGTGCCACGCTGCTGGTCACCGCACCCGGCAACTATTGGGTTCAGGTCACCGACGATTGCTGCATTTATGGGGATACCATCGAGATTGGATTTGGCCTGGCCGGTGCCCTCGGCCCCGACAGTGTGATCTGCAATGGGTCGAATGTGGATTTGGATGCCGGTCAGCCCGGCGGATCTTACCTCTGGAGCACCGGTGATACCACACAGGTGATCACAGTATCGCAGGCTGGGCTCTATTCCGTCACGGTCAGCGACAGCTCGGGCTGCTCGGGGATCGACTCCATCGTGCTCACTGCACAGACATTGCCTCGCCTGGATCTCGGGCCCGACATCGAGCGGTGCGGAGAGGACGGTGTGCTATTGGCGAGTCCGATCATGGGGCTAGCCTATCTATGGAGCACAGGAGCAACGACGAGCAGCATATTTGCAGACACGACAGGGATTTTTGGCCTGCGGGTGCTCACGGAATGCGGGACGGTAAGCGATAGTGTGCAAGTGAACCTGATCAAGGACGACCGCCTCTTTGTCCCCAACGTCTTCAGTCCCAATGGCGACGGCAACAACGATGTGTTTCAATGCGATGGGCCGGTTTATGAGGGTTTTGAAATGGACATCTTTGACCGCTGGGGAAGGCGGTTGTTTTCTAGCCACGACATCCTTCAGGCCTGGGACGGAAATATTGGGAGCAACCCCTGTCCTGAAGGCATCTATTTTCTCAGGCTCCGCGTCTTGAATTGCGACCGCAAGCTCACCAATCAATCGCAGGCCATCACGCTGCTGCGTTGACGGCAAGGCAGACATTTGGATAAAGCCTGCCCCTTTCCCGCCAATGGCCAGGGCATCCAACGCAGCGTTGATTGGATTTGGAAACTAAGGCACAAACAGCTATTTTAGGACTTATTCAAAAATGGCTCAAATTTTCATCCAATGGCTTCAAGATTTACCTTTCGCATTCTCTTACTCTTGCTGGCTTGTTCGCCAATTGCCCACTCATTTTCACAAGGCTTCTCTGAGGTTTCCTTTGCTTCTGGCATCCACCACCTTCACAGACACCCGATGCAGATGGGTGGCGGTGCTTCATGGTTTGACCTGGACCGCGACGGCGACGAAGACCTCGTGATGACCGGCGGATTGAATAGGGAGGGCCTCTACCGCAACGATGGCAATGGTCAATTTACAGACATCACCGACGCTGCGGGGCTTGGTTTTTTGAATTCCATCGGCACGATGGGTGTGATCACTGGCGATCTGGACAATGACGGCTACAGGGAAATATTTTTCACGACTGCCTTTTTTGAGCACAATTACCTGCTCCACAACAACGGAGACGGCACATTTACCGACATCTCGGTCTCCTCGGGCATCGCAGCCGATACCGTATGTAGCACTTCGGCAACGATGATGGACTATGACCGCGATGGAGATTTGGACATCTATGTGGGCAATTACATCATCGCACAGCATACGACCCAAGACACGGCAGGCAACGTGACAGGCTATGATCCGACTTGTGCGCCCGATTATCTGTACCGCAACGATGGCAACTTGCAATTCACAGATGTTGCATCCGCCCTCGGAATCGCAGACTCAGGCTGCGCATTGGCGGTCACAAATACGGTGCTCTATGGCAACATTCCTCCGGGAATATTGATTGCCAACGACTTTGGGGAGTATCATGTCCCCAATCAATTTTACGAAATCGGCTTGCTTGGCAGTACCAATCTCAGCGCCACCTACGGGCTCGATATCGGAATGTATGGCATGGGAATCGCCCAGGCCGACTATGACCACGACAGCGACATGGACTACTACGTTACAGACATCGGGCCCAATATCCTTATGAACAATGGTGGATGGCCAAATTTTTCATTTCGCGATACTGCAGCGTTTGCTGGG
>JANMIM010000455.1:0-7773 GCA_031375795.1 Bacteroidota bacterium | reverse complement strand
CTTGTCTGGGAAGTGGCGGTCGCTGATGTAGCGTTCGCTCAGGGTCACGCAGGCCTTGATGGCCTCCTCTGTGTAGTTGACGTTGTGGTGATCCTCGTATTTTTCCTTGATGTTGGTGAGGATCTGCATGGTCTCATCGGGCGAGGTCGGCTCGACGATCACTTTTTGGAAGCGGCGCTCGAGGGCTCCGTCCTTCTCGATGTACTGACGGTACTCGTCGAGGGTGGTGGCGCCGATGCACTGGATCTCGCCACGGCTCAGGGCCGGCTTGAAGATGTTGGAGGCATCGAGCGAGCCCGAGGCTCCGCCGGCGCCGACGATCGTGTGCAACTCGTCGATGAAAAGGATCACGTCGGGTGTCTTCTCAAGCTCGGCCATCACAGCCTTCATGCGCTCCTCAAACTGGCCGCGGTATTTGGTACCTGCGACGAGGGAGGCGATGTCGAGGGTGACGATGCGCTTGTTGAAGAGCACGCGGCTCACTTTGCGCTCGACGATGCGCAGGGCGAGGCCCTCGGCGATCGCGGTCTTGCCCACGCCGGGCTCACCGATGAGCACGGGATTGTTTTTCTTGCGGCGGCTCAAGATTTGCGCCACGCGCTCGATTTCCTTTTCGCGGCCCACGATGGGGTCCAGCTTGTTTTCCTCGGCCATTGCGGTCAGGTCGCGCCCAAAATTGTCCAGCACGGGGGTTTTGGACTTGGAGCTGCGCTTGGGGCGTTCGCCCGAACCTACATCCTGTGGATCCGAAGGCTCATTGGTCATTGCCATTTTTGGGGTATTGGTACTTGAGGATGATGAAAAGTCTTCTTTTTCTTCCAGCTCGGCGCGAAAGACATCGTAGGTCACACCAAACTTGGAGAGGATTTGCGCTGCGACATTGCTGTCTTCGCGCAGGATCGAGAGCAGCAGGTGCTCTGTGCCGATCAATGTGGAGTTGTCGAGTTTTGCCTCCAAATAAGTGATCTTGAGCACTTTTTCGGCTTGGCGGGTGAGGGGCAGATTGTTGAGGTTGATGACGGTGATCGTGCCTTTGATGGCATTCTCGATCGACTTGCGCAGCTTGTTGAGGTCCACGCCGAGTTGCACGAGGATTTTGATCGCCTTGCCTTCCCCCTCACGAATCAAGCCCAAGAGTAAGTGTTCGGGTCCGATGTAGTCATGCCCCAGACGCAGCGCTTCTTCTCTGCTATATGAGATCACATCCTTCACGCGGTCTGAGAAATTCGATTCCATTACGCTATTATTATCCTTTCTTCCTACGCACGTTCAGGACCCCAAATTGCCTTCGCCCTCAAAAAAGATGGACGATGTACACTTTGTAAATATATCCGAGCACCGCCATCACCATCAGGTTGGCAATCGCGATGGGCAGAAACCTTTTCCATCCGATGGCCATCAGTTGGTTGTATTTGAAGCGGGGCAGGGTCCAACGTACCCAGATAAACACAAACACCAGGGAAAATGTTTTGGCCAAGAACCAGCCCAGGCTCCAACCCAGTTGCAATCCCCAGTGCCATTGGTCGACATCCAGCAACCAGCGCTCGCCGATGCCGTGGTAGCCACCGAGGAAAAGCGTGGTGATAAACATGGATGCGATGATCACGTTGAGGTATTCGGCCACAAAAAAGGTGGCAAATTTCATCGAGGAGTACTCGGTGTGGAAACCGCCCACAAGTTCCTGCTCGGCTTCGACCAAGTCAAAGGGGGTGCGGTTGGTCTCGGCAAATGAGCAGGTCACAAAGATGAAGAAGCCGACAGGGTTCAGGGCAAAGTTCCAGAATCCAGTGGCGGCCTGTGTGTCGACGATGGTGGCGAGGCTCAGGTAGCCTGCGCCGGGATTGGCATTGAGCACGTTGGTGAGGAGCACGCAGCTCACGACGGTGAGGCCCATCGAGAGCTCGTAGCTGATCATCTGCGCCGAGCTGCGCAATCCACCGAGCAGGGCGTACTTGGAGTTGGAGCTCCAGCCAGCGAGGGTGATGCCATAGACGGCGATGGAGCCGAGGGCGAGGATGTAGAGCACACCGATGTTCACGTCGGCGATGGCGATGGTGGTGGTGCCGACCTTGCCAAAGGGAATGACGGCATAGGCCGTGAGGGCGATCACCACCGAGATGATCGGGCTCAGGAAGTGGACGAATTTGTCACCTGCGGCAGGGACGATGTCTTCCTTGAGCAACAGCTTGATCACGTCTGCCAGCGGCTGCAGCAAACCCCAAGGTCCCACGCGGTTGGGACCCACGCGCTGTTGGATGAACGAGGCAACCCTGCGCTCTGCATACACAGCATAGGCAGCGCACGTCAGCAGTGTGAACAGCGCAATCCCGATGATAATCAATACCAGTCCTAGCGTCATGAATTCAAAGTTAAAACTTCTCTCTCTGGAATCCGTTCATTTCCAACAAATTAGCCGGCATGCAACCACCCAGCCTGGCAGAAAAGGCCAAAATCCAAATCCAGCCAAATTTAGAGGCTAGAAATGAAGGGAGCAAATGTGAATTTTGAATGTGTTTGAGGGCCTTTGGCCCTCATTGTCTAATCAAAAAGAAGGTCGATGGTGAGGGGCGGATCGGAGCCCAAAAATAAAGCGGGATCTTGAAAATCCTTTTCGAGCCTGGAATGGCAACAATATCAATTGCCGCTCGATCCCAAGCCCCCTATTCCGCCATGATCCGCGCCAATTTCCCAGACCTCCCACGCGACTGAAACCCCCCAAAACCAACATTTTCCCGCCTCCACCCTTTGGAATCCGAACCAATTTCCCGTCATTGGGGTAAAACTATGTCTATGAAAAAACTTCTGCTTTTCTGCATCCTACTCACGACCGGGTTGGCCTACGGCCAGTTTGTCGACACCCTCTACCACTACGACGACACGACCCTGAGCTACGGCTCGGCGGTCGATTTTGGGGGCGTGTCCCGCGACCTGCAAATGGACATCTCGGTGCCCAATGACGACACCCCGCCGCCCAATGGTCGGCCGCTGATGGTTTTGATCCATGGCGGTGCGTTTACAGCGGGCACCAAAAACGATCCTGCGATTGCGGGTATGCGCAGGGACTTTGCCAAGCGCGGCTACGTCACGGCTGCCATCAATTACCGACTGGGGATGTTTCAGCCTGCCGGGGATTGGCATTGCAACATTTCCTTCATCAACGGTGTCGAGTGGGATTGCCTCAACGTCACCGACACCCTCGAATGGACACGCGCCTACTACCGTGGCATCCAAGATGCACACGGCGCGATCCGTTGGCTGGTGAACCATGCTGCGCTGTACAACATCGATCCCCAGAACATCTTTGTGGTCGGCGAGAGCGCCGGTGCCTTCATCGCCATGGGAACTGGTTTCATGGACAATGCCAGTGACAAACCTGCGGGTGTCGGCGCCATCGCCGATGCGCCACTCCCCAACATTCGTTATGAACAAGGTTGCCTCGCACGCTACGGAACCGGCACCACCAATGCTGCATTGGTGCGGAGCCGACCCGACTTGGGTTCTTATGAGGGCACGCTCAACCAGCCTGCCGCCCAGCCCTACCGCATCAGGGGCGTGGGTGACATGTATGGCGCGGTTTTCAACAACCTGTTCTCCACCAACGCCAATCCAACCCAGATTCCCTGTCTGTACCTGTACCATCAACCCAATGACTTGATCGTGCCCTTCGACCACAAGCGCGTGTTGATCGGCTATGCCTACTGCTGCGTCACGACATTTGGTTGCGCCTACATCCTCAACACACCCTTTGTGTCGGGCGGCAACGCCATCAAAGGCATGATCGATGCCCTTGCATTGGCGGGCAACCCGGTGCCCGACTACCAAGCCGAGTTCACCAACAACTTCACCGACTGCGCCGGACAGATCATCAACCCTGCACTGGGCGGGCATGGCTACGACAGCTACTGGACACGCACCTACAACATGGCCGTCTATTTCGCGCCCAAGATCGACACGAATGCTGTTGCTGTGCGGGAAGCTCTATACGCAACCGACATCCAAGTCTACCCCAACCCCAGCAATGGTCAATTCAAGATCGTCGTCGCGGCAAATGTCTCGCTGCAAGCTGTCACGGTGTATGATTTGATGGGGAAGATGGTCTATCAAACCGGTGCCACAGGCCACGAAATGGCCGTGCAAATGCCGAGTCATGTGGCGCGCGGGACCTATCTTTTGAAGGTGCGGGCCAATGCAGGGACGGTCTCACGTCGGGTCGTGCTGCATTGATAGGTATGTGAAAAATTTAGGAGTTGTTCGTCGGCCCTTCCCAAAACCATTGGGAGGGGCCGACGGACGCCGTTGGCCGTGCCTTTGATATTTAGCTGCTGGAGACAATTGCCGTAGACCCAATCGAAAGCCAATGTAGTCACAAAAGAATTGCACTTGCCGCGACCTTGCTCCTACACATACCCCTCCTCATATTGCTCCCAAGCGAGAATCGAAACGTCGCCCAGATCCGAGATCGCAAAATAAAACCCGAAGGCTTCCTTGCGGTCGATCTCGTCGCGGCGGGCATCGATCTCGGCGATCACTTGGTCCACCTCAGGGTCGATCCCGATCTGAAACCAAGCTGCCTCGGGTTGCGTGGGGTCAAAGATGCGAAATCGAATCAATTTGTCCTGGTCGAAAACGGCCAGTGTGAGCCGATTGCCTTTTGCATTGTGGTAGGCATAGTAGGCCGTGGCACGGTGGCCGGCCTTTTCAGGAAATGCGGGAGACGCACTCAGCGCCCAGCCGCGGGCCGTGAGCAGTTCAGGGAAGTTGTATGCAGCCATGGGCATTTCGAATTTTGCGAACCGAGCTACCAAATTTATCAAATGGATTCAAAACCGCTATTGCGAATACAGCAGCCTTCATGCCGTAGCCAAATAGCCCGCTGCGCAAACAAATGTGCCATGCTGGATAATTGAAAAACAAAAAGTCGCGCGAATCAATTCCGACACAACTCCTCCACAAACTCCCAGCAATCCACAAACGAATTGTACAACGGCACTGGCGCAATGCGGATCACGTCGGGCTCGCGCCAGTCGGCGATGACGCCGGCGGCGGTGAGGCGGTCGAAGATGGCGCGGCCATTCGACAGGGTCTGCAAGCTCAGTTGGCAGCCACGCTGCGTGGGATCGCTCGGCGTGATGATGCGGATGTTGGCATTCGTATTCTTCTGGGAGATCAGCCATTCCAGATAGCCCGTGAGCAATTCTGATTTGGCGCGCAGGGCCGCCATGCCCACCTCGGCAAAGATCTCGACCGAAGCGCGCAAGGCCGCCAAGGCCAAGATCGGCGGATTGCTCAATTGCCAGCCCTCGGCGCCGGGCATCGGCTCGAAGTAGGGCGGCATCTTGAAGCGATTCGCCTTGTTGTGGCCCCACCACCCGGCAAATCTCGGGATGCTGAAATCGGTGGCGTGGCGGTTGTGGATGAAGATGCCCGAGAGTCCGCCGGGGCCGCTGTTGAGGTATTTGTAGCCGCACCAGCAGGCGAAGTCGGGCCCCCACTCGTGCAGGCGCAGGTGCAGGTTGCCTGCACCATGGGCGAGGTCGAAGCCGACCTTGGCCCCGACGGCGTGGCCCGCCGCCGTGATCTTCGCCATTTCAAAGGCCTGTCCCGAATAATAATTTACGCCGCCCAGCATCACCAAGGCGACGCTGTCGCCTTCGTGGGCGATCACTTCCAGGATCTCCTCGGTCGGGATCACCGGGTGACCGCTCTTGCTGCGCAATTCGACGAGGGAAGTCTTGGGGTCGAAGCCGTGAAATTGGATTTGCGAAATGACGGCGTATCGGTCGCTGGGGAATGCATCCGCCTCGATGATGATCTTGTGCCGCTTTGCAGTGGGGCGGTAAAAACTCGCCATGAGCAGGTGCAGGTTCACCGTGAGGCTGTTCATCACCACGACCTCATCCGCCTGCCCGCCGACAATCTGGGCCATGGCATCGGTGAGGAATTCATGGTACGGCAACCAAGGATTGCGTGCATGCACATGGCCTTCCACGCCGAGCTTTTCCCAATCCGCCAATTCCTGCTCCACAAAGGCGCGCACCGATTTGGGCTGGAGTCCCAACGAATTGCCACAGAAATAGAGGTGGTCGCGCCCATCTTTTTGCTTGGGGATGTGAAAACGCTCACGGTAGGCGGCCAAGGGATCGCGGGCGTCGAGTTCGGCGGCAAATGCGCGGTCCAGGCGGTAGGTAGATGTATCAGCAGACATGATCAAGCGGGTTTCAAGGCATACAAAACGGGGCGGCTCGGGGCGGCATCGGTCATGAAGGCCGCAATTTGCAGGTTCAGGAGATAATTTCCATCGGGAATGTGGTTGCCGACATAGACCATCTCGGTGATGGTCTGTGCGGGCACCGACGGCTCGCCGAGCTTGTGGCTGAGCGCCGGAAGTCCCCAAAAGATGTGGTGCGCGCTCAATTTGCCCTCGTCAAACAGGCGGTCGACCGATGGCATGTCCACGAGCAGGTGCTCGACCTTCAAGCTTGCGAGGTAATGCATGCCTTCGAGCGTGAAAAATGCTGGCGGCGTCTGCATGTAGTCACGCTCCTTTTTGTCGACGGGGTTGGGCAGCGTGCGGATCACAAGGGCGGTGTGGAATGCACGGTTGGTGCTTTCCAGCGCGGCCTCCAGCATGGCGCGGTCGATCACGTGGTCCTGGGAATGCAAGCCCGGGTCGTAGTGGTCCTCGGTTTGGCTGCCCAGCCTCGGCGTGACGGTAATGAGGGTGGCGGGCATCAGGCTCTCGCGCAGGCGCTCGTGGATGCGCACCCGCTCGTCGACGATGTGCCCCACGCACTCGGTATGCGTGCCGTTGCAATGGGGCGTGAAGGCATAGGTCTCAAAGTTGCAGGAGCCGCCACGCAGGGTGTCGCCGACCCAGCCGCCCGATTCGTAGGCCTGGCTGGTTGCGATGGCCACGCCGTAGGTATTGGGTTGGGGGCCGTTGAAATTGAGGGGAATGGCGATGCAATGGCCGGGCGGCTGCAAGTGGAATCGCTGGCCTGCGACTTCGAGCTGGATCTTGAGCGGCATCATGTCGATAGGGTTTTGATTTTCTGGACAATGGCGGTGGTGCTATGGCCCTGCACGAGGGGGATGGTCTGCACGCTGCCTCCCCAGCCGATGACCTCGCTGGCACCGACGATCTGTGCGATGCTGTAGTCGTCGCCTTTGACGAGCACGTCGGGACGCAGGGCCTCGATCAATGCAAGGGGGGTATCTTCGTCAAAGATGCAGACGGCATCGACAAATTGCAGGGCGGCCATGATGCGGCTGCGGGCCTCCTCGCTTTGGAGGGGGCGCTCGCTGCCTTTGCCGAGGCGGCGCACGCTGGCGTCGCTGTTGAGGCCCAGCACGAGCACGTCGCCGAGGGCGCGTGCCTTTTCCAGATAGTCGACATGGCCCAGGTGCAGGATGTCGAAGCAGCCGTTCGTGAAGACGACCTTGCTGTTTTGGAGCCGCCACAGGTGGCTGCGCGCGACCAATTGCGGGCGGCTCAGGATCTTTTGGGCGGTGGTGTAGCGGGCACTCATATTTTCGACAATGTCAGGATTCAAAGGTCATTAGGAATTGGGGGAATTTCAAATGTGGTGTTTGGGGGATTTTAACAGCAGGGGGCGCAGAGGTTTTCAAAATTCTCTGCGGTCCTCTGGCGATGCTGGCTCATCGCTCTCTGCGGTTCATTCAAATCGCCGTATCTTGCCGATGTGGAAAAATTCAGCATCCAGATGGGGGAGCGGGGGGCGATTGCGGGGAGCTGCCATGGCGATGGGCGGC
>JANMIM010000430.1:0-2210 GCA_031375795.1 Bacteroidota bacterium | reverse complement strand
GCGGTGGCATCCAGCAACGGAATCACGCAGGTCTTCACCCCTTCGGGCGAAACCGTCTTCGCACCATCACACGCATTGTCCCAAGTCATCCTATGAACGTGCGGCAGGTCATGGCGGTTGTAAGGCAGCGCGGGTGGAAGGTCTTCACCCGCCCCTTCGAGCTGAACATCGTCGGCCTCCGAAGCGACATCACGCGGCCCAATTCCTTCGACGACCTGATCTGCGTCGCCTACCACGACGAATCCGGCAGGGCAGTGGCGCATTTCTTCCCCGCCACCACCGACCCAGGCACCTACTGGCTCCGGCAGCCGATGAACCCCCAAGGCACCGCGATCCTCGCACAGGGCCAATACGTCGATGCCTACACCCTCGGACTCCACAGGGGCAAGTACCTCGCGCTGGTCGAGTCGGGCAGCGTGAAGGTGATCCGCGACTACGACCGCGACGCGGTGCTGGACTTCGCGAACGGCAAGGAGGAAACGGGTCGGTTCGGAATCAACATCCACCACGCAAGCTCGAACGGCACGACAAGGACGGTGGACAAATACAGCGCAGGTTGCCAGGTCTTCGCCGACATCGCCGACTTCAACGGGTTCATGGGGATGTGCGAGCGGCACCGCGAACTGCATGGCAACAAGTTCACCTATTCGCTGATCGACGCGAGGGCCATCGGAAGGAACGGCAGGAAGCGGATTGTCGCGGTTGGATGCGCACTTGCATTGGCCGCAATCGCACTGGCAATCGCGGCATACCGCAACGCGGAAAAAAGCGGGCCGCAACCGCCAAGGAAACCAAGGAAACAAAATCGAAGCAAAGCATGAACGACGACGAGAACGAAGGAACGGGGATGGGGGGATTGGTGATGCTGATCCTGACTGCGGGTGCCCTGCTGGGCATCCACCTCGCCACACGCAAATCCCCATACGAGCGCAAGCTGGACGAGACGGCCACGCTGATCGCACAGGAGGCGCAACGCCTGGACAAGCCAATCGACCCCGCGCACGTCGAGCTTGCATTGAGACGGTTCAACGAGCCTCAGTTGGAGGTCTTCAACCGCTACGTCAAGGCGGTGATCCACCGCGACATCGCCGCATGGGAGGCCATGCAGCCCGAATGGAGGGCCAAGATACTACCCGTCCTCAACAACGCACCCGAATGGAGGGAATACACGGGCATCATCATCGGGGGCTGAAATCCACCAAACCACCAAGGACAATGGCAACGACAAAGACGACCAAGAAAAAGACCGCCACCAAGAAGAAGGCGACCACGGGCAAGCCGGAGGCGAAGTTCACATGCAAGATCACTCCAAGGGCCACGGCTGCGGGCCACCGACTCGCCACCGAGGCCCACTCCCCGTCCGGCAGGACGCTGGCCACGACGGCGAAGAAGGAAAAGGCCGAGCGGATGAAGCGGGGCTGCGTGAACGGCATCTTCAAGCTCTCCGCCGCCCAAAAGAAAAAGCTCTCCCCCGCCATGCAAAAGGGCATCATCGCACGGCAACGCAGGTTGGGAAAGAAGATCGCAAAGTGAGCAAACCATGACCGAGACAGTGATAACCTACTGCCCCACCGTCAGCCGCGCCCGTTTTTCGGGCGCGGTCGATGGCTTTCTGGGCGCGGTCGTGAAGGGCAAGCCCGAGGTGAGCTACAACACGAGCCGCACCGACAAGTCCGGGCGCAAGCTGCCCGACGGGATCGAGCTTCGGTTCGGCGACGCAAGGCCCACCGAGCAGGTCAGGGCCAAGCTCAAGGAGCATGGCTTCCAATTCTCGGAGAAGCAGGTGATCTGGTATGCCAAGGACAACGCAAAGGCCCGCGAGCTGATCGACAGCCTAGAAGTCGAGGAATGGGACATCGACAACACCGTTTACGAGAAGCACAGCTTCTGGGCAATGGTCAGGAGCATGAAGGAGTACCACGACTTGCGCGGTTGGGTGGAATTCATGGTCGTTGGCGGAGGCCAGAATTCCTTCTACAACAGCAAGAAGCAGCTTGAGGCAAGGGAATCGCCCAATTCGCTCGTGAATTCTAAGCGGCTCAAGTTCAAGAAGTTTCGACAATTCTTGAGCGGCTAAAGAGAACTTGTTGTCGCTGACCAAAGCATCGATGAGCGACTGACGTGCTTCGGTATTCGTCGGGGCTCGTTCGATAGCTTGGCGAAACAAGTCCTGAGCCTCGGCGCTTCGACGTTGGATAGAGAGTTGTCGC
>JANMIM010000419.1:0-10263 GCA_031375795.1 Bacteroidota bacterium | reverse complement strand
GGAGTCGTTCGGGAGCATTTCGGGTAGATTTTTCCAATGATCGTCATGTGGATCAGGATGGGGAATCAGACTTTTTTGTAATTAATTTGGATGAGAATGGCAAGTTTCCCGCGTTTCAAAGTCGGAAAGGGGTTGTGATGGTCGATCCAACACAACATGGAACCATATCAACGAAGATAGCGGCGCAGTTTGCGGTAGGATATGGCCCATTTCGCTTTTTGACTGGTTATTCCGATTCTACATTTGATATCGGAAAGCGAGCTGGTTTTGCGACAATCTTTTCCGAAGAGTCTGGTCTTTTGGAAACGATGATGTGGATCAAAAACTTAGCACTGGATGCGATTTCGAATGACGGGAAGCGGGCAGAGCTTGAGTTCATAATCGATTTCTTAAATTCTTCTAAATTGCTTCCAGACGGTGCAGAAGTGTCCCGTTTCGTCGATTCCGAAGGACTAAAAATTGTTGATGCCTCGGAAAATACTGTCAATTTCAAGGATGCATCAGCAGGCTACCGCTCGATCTTGAGCCTCACCCTCGACCTATTGAAAAACATGATCGCGCACTATGGCATCGAGAAGGTCATGCAAAATGCCACAGCAAACCAAATCAAACTTCCTGGCGTGGTATTGATCGATGAGGTCGACGCCCACCTACATCCCAATTGGCAAGTACGGATCGGGAAATGGTTCACGGATTTCTTCCCAGAGATTCAATTCATCGTAACGACGCATAGTCCGCTGATCTGTCGTGGATCCGTGAATGGCCAGATTTGGCACCTCAAGACTCCTGGAAGCGGTGAGGAGAGTGGCCCTGTGACGGAGTTGCAGAGGAAACGCTTGGTCTTTGGAGATATCTTGGATGCTTACGGCACTGAAGTTTTCGGACAAAATATCACAGGCTCCGGCAATTCGTTAGAACTCCGAGAAAAACTCAATGCCTTACAAATGAAGTCATTTCAAGGGGAAATCTCTGAAGCGGAGCGCCTTGAGTTACGTGAACTCAAATCGTTTTTATAGTAGCAATGCGCAGGTTACCTTTAACTCCTCTACCTCAAGAAACCCTTGACGAATTGGCAAAGTACCAATCTGAGCTGTCTGCTTGGGACTATAAGGACCAAGTGGCAAGGGTAAGCAATGTTTGGAAAAACAAAAAGCAACTGAAACCCTTTGAGATTGTGAAGGCCAAATTGTATGAGATGTGTTCTGGTGAAAACCGCTGCTGTTACTGAGAAGATTCGGCCGCCGATGAGATTGAACACGTTGTTCCAAAGTCCGTTTTTCCGTCTTTAACATTCGTTTGGGAAAATTATCTCTTTGCCTGCGGCCCTTGTAATGGCCCCAAAAACAACCAGTTTCCTTTGAAGTTGCATGCAACCGGGCAACCAACATACTTTTCGCACCCAAAGTCAGGAGAAAAGCAACCGCCACCAGCAGGTGATCCACTCCTGATCAATCCGCGAATTAAGGATCCAACAGATGACTTGATGCTCGTGTTGGGTTCAGACCTAAAAGGATTAGATTTTGCCCCGATCTCTAAGGATCCGTCCAACATTAGTTATCTGCGAGCAACGTATACGATAGATGTTTTGCGACTAAACTTCCGGCGAGATTTGGCGGTTAGGCGTAAGAAAGCTTATGAGCGATTCAAGGGGGCTCTCGAAAAATACGCACTCAGGAAGCGCGATGGAGCCTCTGAGTTAGAATTGCGGAGAATGCAGTTCTTAATCATGCAGGAAGACTACCCAACCGTTTGGCGTGAAATACAGCGGTATCGTAGTCAAAATCGGCTCATAGCCGAAGAAGTCGACCCTGCCTTCGACGCGCTCTTCGATGCCGTCCCTGAGGCGCTGACTTGGTAGCCCTCAAACCTCCCCGACCACCCCATTCGGAAACCTTACCACAAACGTCGTTCCCACCCCAAATTCTGATTGCAGCTCTGCGCTGCCGCCGAGCTTGCGGGCCACCTCCTGCACGATGTACAGGCCGATGCCCGTGCCGCTCGCGACGTGCGTCGCGCGGTAAAACATCTCAAACACATGCGCCAAATGTTCAGCCGCGATGCCGATGCCGTTGTCGCGCACTTCGATCGTGCATTCATCCGCATCCACGCACGCCATCACAATGACCTGCGGCGTTGCCTTTTTGGGATCGTGGTATTTGATGCCGTTGGAAATGAGGTTGTTGAGTAAGATGCCGATCCTGAAAGTGTCGCTGTGCAGCACCGCATCCGCCTGAAGATCCAGATGTACCGTGACACGCTCGGCGCCTGCCATGAAGCGCAATTGCTCCACGGTGTCATCATAAGCAGCCTGCAAGTCGATGGGCTCAATTTGCAAATCCTGCCGTGCATTTTTGGAATGGTGTACGATGTCGCGAATGAAGCCATCCATTTTCATTACAGCCCGTTGCATCAATTTGAGGTAGGGCTGTACCTCGGCGCTCGTCTCTGCCGCAAAGGCTAGCTCGAGCAGGCCCTGCACCGACGACAGCGGTGCCCGCAGATCGTGCGAGGCGCGGTACACAAATTGGTCCAGTTCGTAATTGGCTTTTTCGAGGGCCTCGTTTTTGGCGAGCAGGGATTGCTCATGCAGTACAATCTCGGTAACGTCGTGGCAATAGCCAGCGATCAGGCGCTCGCCTTGCGGACTTGTAATCGGAATGAAAATGCGCAATTTGTGGATCGTGACTCCCTCGCGGTTGGGCCGTACCTCGAGCAGTTGATTTGGTTGCCCGGTGCGCAGGGCCTCCTCAATCTTCGCAAGGCGCTTGTGAGCAAGTTCTGGATCAATGTTGCGGTACACGCAAAAATCAAGATCCGTTTTGCCGATGAGCCACCTACGCAATTCTATATCCCGCACGGCGAAGGCGCTGATGTAGACATACCGTGATTGATCGTCCAGCAACGCAAAATCCGTGGGGAGCTGGTCGAGAATGCGTTCATAAAAATCCCGCTGCCGTATTGAAGCCTGCTCAAGCTTTATTTGCTCTTGGTCCAATACCTCCTGCAAAGTTGTTGTGAGCGGTGCAAGCAGGGGATCATCTTCCCAATGTGGCAAGATGCCCACATCCCCATTGAGTCTTTCTCTGAGTGCGGCGACGAGTGCTTGGATTTTTTCCTCGGTAGACAAACGTGGTTGGCGTCGATTTTATCCCGACAAGAGCAAGATAAGGAGAATGGCTGCAATGGGAAAAGAAATTCGAATTGCGGAAGGGTTTTAGGGCGGACTGGCAGTTCCGAACTGCTTCCGGGCCTGTTTCCCGCGGCGCAATTCGGTCGGGGTTACCCCAAATCGTTCTCGGAAGCGGCTGCTGAAATGTTGCAAGGATGAATAGCCCAGCTCAAAGGCGATTTCCGTGGCGGTTTTGTTTCCATCGATGAGGGCTGTCCTCGCGATGTCAAGGCGAAATTCGGCGAGGTAGGCGAAGACAGAGTTCCCAAACATTTCTCGGAATCCATTTTTCAGTTTGAATTCATTCAGGCCCGAGACCAATGCGAGTTTGGCAAGCGAGGGTGGCATGGCCATGTGTTTGAGCAGGTATTCCTTGGCAAAGAGAATGCGCTCCCGGTCATATTCGGTTTGCGAATGCCGGGGCTTTTTCTGCTGCGCGAGGTCGCCGCAGGCCGCTTGCAGGGCCATCAATTCCATGACTTTTGCCTCCATATAGAATTCGCGGTAGCTGGGAGCCATCTTGCAATCGAGAATTTGCCGCAGGCAGGTCTGCAAATGCAGGTCCAAATAGACGGTCTTCTGGAAAAGCGAGGCTGGCTTGCCTGGTGTTGGGGTTTCCAGCAAATTTTGCCATGCTTCGGGGCAATGCACAGCAAATTTTTGGAAATGGTCCAGCGCGATGTCGATCACCAAGGCATGCAGATTGCCCCTCGTCGCTTCCATCGCGCATTCGCTGGAGTCCCATAAGAATGCATTGTGGGTCTGGTCGGTGCATTCTAAAGTCCAGCTGGCATGCGTTTGCAGGATGCGGAGCCGACCCTCAAAAAGGAACAGCATGCAGACACCCTTGGTTGCTGGAAGGCTGGGGAAGGGGCCTTCCTCCTTGAATTGGCCGCGCAATTCGCTGAAAGCGATCTGCGGGATCGCCCAACTTTTGATTTGCAGGCCGCCGTCATGGCCGCCGAGCTCGCCGGCTGTCGGCAGGGCGTCTCCCGGGGCCACTTGGGCGGTGTGAGGATGAACTTGTATCTTGGGAGCTTTCATTGCTCCCAAATATATCAATTATTATCCGTATGATATAACAATGCGCTCATAAAAACCCTGTTCCTTTGCATCATCGATTGGTACAACCTTCGAATCTAGATTGCGCGCTTTTGAAAAACGATTTGTACTCAACATAATTTCTATGGTTTCATTTAAAAAATTAAGACAAATGGTACAGGTCAAAGGCAATGGAAACATGGTTTCCAAGTCATATCCCATCAGCTCATTTTTGCGCTTGCATATTGCGGTGCGCGGCACGACCGAGCTCATTCAATCCGAAGAGGAAAAGGTCGAGGTGGAGATGGACGAGAATTTGTTGGAGCACTTCGAAGTGCAAAATATGGGTCGCACGCTCTATGTCAGCACCGAGGGTAAACTGCGTACGCCGTTGTTTACCAAGGCAATCGTGCGAATTTATTTTCGGCAATTGGATCAGTTGGTGATCAGATGCGAGGGCGGTGACGTAGTGTCTCCCGGCCAAATCAGGCTCAGCTCCCCCTTGGATCTCAAGGTGCAGTCGATCGGGATGGTCAATCTAAATATTGCGGCACCACAACTCAAAGTGGTGTTGCAATCTGAAGGAGATTGTATTTTGGCGGGAGAATGCGTTTTGGTACACATCAAAAACCAAAGTGAAGGCCACCTTTTTGGCAAGGAGCTACATGCACAAGAGCTTGTCCTCAGGAACCAAGCAGAGGGCAATGTGGAAGTGTATAGCGAACAAAAGATCAGCATATTCCATTCTGGGACAGGAAATGTGCATTATTATGGTGAAGGGAAGCTGGTGGAGGTGCGGAATCACGGCCACGGCGACGTGCGGCATATGTAGGCAGCCTTCATCCCTGGAGCTTGTCGGTCATTGGTTCTGGGGAATATTTGCGTCGGCGGCGTGATGGGTTTGCATCACTTCCATCCGCCTTTCAAGCTTTTCCCAAATTTCTTTTCCGAGATCGGCATTCAGGTTGCCATGTGCATCCAACACTTGCACACCCAACACATGGAGGTGCAGCATGCTTTCTTTGAAACGGCCATTGCTGAGCAGGAATTGGTGGTCTGGGTAAACAAGATACCCCTCGATGGCCTCCCAACGGTGCTGATAGGCAAACAATTGCCGCAAATCGGCATCGCTGGGGCGCCCGTCGAGCACCTTCCATTTCGTGTCCAAGACGATGTCGACATGGTCTGGACCTCGCAGCAGGATGTCGGGTTTGAGGTGGGCGGAGTCATGGTAATCGGATTCCCAAAACAGCCGCTTTTGTTGGGCTTCGACCATCCAACCTTCGGGCGCTGCCTGCCGCAATATTTGCAAGATATAGCGCTCCCACAATTGGTTCATGTCAAACATCAAGGCGATCACGTCTTCCTGCCCGCCTCGGATGTCTGGATGGTAATTGAGCAAGAGCAGCCGCGCAATATCGATGGCCTTGCGGTAGCCCTCCGTTTTGCGAGACCAAGGCAGGCGCTGAAACAATGCATCACTGACCGCAATATCGGGCAATTCTGGAAAGTCGAGCAGCAATTGGTTCACTTGTGCACGCAGGCTAGCTTGCGTGCTCAGGTGCGCGACCATGCGTAGGGCTTTCAGGAGAATGCGGTTGAACTTGTTTTCGCGGTCGTAGGTGCTGTGTTGCACGTAGAAGCGCTCGGCATGCACGAGGTTTTGGCGGATGTTTTGCGCGAACAACAGCTTGCCTTTCAGGGCCGTGCGGTTGCCTTCTGTCCTGCGGTAGGACTTGGTGAGTCCTTGGTGCATGAGGTAGGCGACTTCGGTCACGAGCAGCTCCATGTACAGGTCCAGGATGCTGTTGGGCTTGAGGCGCAATGGTGCGTTGTTGGTCGACTTCAGGTCGAGCCCATGGACCTTGCGCAGCATGTCGATGAGGACTTTGCGCCATCCATCGTTGTCCTGGTGGAGGCGATCGATTTTTGGCAATACCTCGATCGTAGTGTTGCCGATTTGCAATACGCCCACATATTGGTTGAACTGAACGCCACCACGAACCAGGCTGTAATATGGCTTGCCGTCGCCATAATGGCGTTCGAGTGCCTCTCGGAGGTCGCCCGAGGTGGACAGCTTGTCATATTCAAAGCGGGTGATCATTCCGTGGGGAAGGGCATCGCCTTGAGGTTGAACAGGGCGGACTTGAAGGCTTCTGTATCCATGGCGGCGATATTGTGGAGGTGCCACACCTCGCGTTGCGCGAGGTCGCTGCGGTATTCACTCTCAAAAGGCGCAAAAATCTCGTCGGCTTTCTTGAAACCCTCCACTTTGTACACAAAACCCTTGCCGAGCACCAATCCGATCTTGGAATAGTCACCGAAAAAATACTCTTGCAACAATGGCAGCAGTTTGTGCTGGAAGGCATTTTTCAAGCCTGCCAAGTCCGTGATACCCATAAAATAGGCATGCCCGATTTGGTGGTCGCGGTCGAGCAGCTTCTCGATGCGCAAGTTGATCGTGCGCAATATATTGCGGGGTGAGACATCAGACGCATCGTCTAGTTTTTCAGGGACCAAATCGGGCTGCGGCGCCATCTCCACAAACTCAAAACGCCGCCTGAGCGCGGTGTCGAGGGCCTCCACGGAGCGGTCAGCGGTATTCATCGTGCCGATGATGTAGAGGTTGGGTGGCACCGAGAAGCTGTCCTTGGAGTATGGGAGGGTGACGCTGAGCGCCTCAGGCTTGCCCGCGCGCTTGTCTTCCTCGATCAGCGTGATCAGCTCGCCAAAGATTTGGGAGACATTGCCGCGGTTGATTTCGTCGATGATCAGGATGTGGGGGAGGGCAGTGGTAGCATAATCTTGTTGTGTGAGCCTGCCCACCAAAGTGATTTTTTCAACGATATTCAAGTTCTTGAAATCTGAAGCAACTAATTTTTCAGTGCTACCTTGCCGTAGTGCAAGTAGAATTGCGTAGCAAGCCGAGGTGTAAGCCTCATTGGCCACCTTCCGAAATTCTTGGTGAAAATTTTGAACCAATTCTGGTTTTGGGAACGCATCAAATAATTTTTCGATGTTTGAGCGTTTTATGACGTAGGTTTTATCGCTGGTGCTGCTACGTAGGGTGATCGAATGGAACTTGTCAACGTCGGTTACAATTACATTCGCGCCATTTTTGGTTTGGATTCCTGGATTTTTGCCTTCTGCCAGCTCTTGTTCGAGAGAATCTACAAATTCATTGTACCTTGATACAAAGGTTGTTGCTCTTTGCATTTGATCAGATGGTGCAGCGTTTACAAATGCGAGCGCTGCATTCACAGCCATTTTTGCAAAGATGCCTTTCTCAATGACATAATTCAATGTGGTAATTCCATCGATCATCGTCGGCTTAATCCCCTCCACAAAATCCTCGTAACTCATGCTCTGATGAAAAGTCACAAAGGCAATCTGGCCCGCATTCAACTTTTCCTCGAAGATGCGCTTCATTTCTGTGCGATCAGTCGCCGTGACGCCCAGGATTTCCATCGCCCGATTGATTGTGTTGTACGTCTTGCCAGTCCCGGGCGGGCCGTATAGGATTTGGTTGAGGGGGATGCGGGGGGAATTCATGTTTTCTTGCGTAAGTGAGTCAAATTCTTCGTCTTGTTCGTCTTCTAGCTCAATGCCTTTGCCTTGGTCCAGAACTACGTAAAGGATGTTTTGGGCCAGCAACAAATGATTCGGATCCTGATAAGTGCTTGCAGGCAAAGTCTTGGCCATCAAAGTTATCAACTCTTGATCCTTTTGGAGATATTGACCGATCAAATCCTTGACAAGCGTTTGGTAATGCCCGTATTTCTCGCCCTTCCATTTATGGGCAATGCCGAGCAGCTTGCAATATTTCTTGTAGAATGAATCTTTGTAGATGGCATAGTGGTCGGGATCGTGAAAGGCGAGTAAGATACCAGCCATCCGTTCGTCTTGGTAGTGGCCATATTTTTCATCCAGCACAAATTCCCTGTAGAGCTTCAAGGTATCCCGAAAGAAGGCTTGAATGCGCTGATCGATGGCGACCGATGTGTCAAACAATGCGCGCAGGCAAGCCCGATATCCTTCAGGGCGTTCGCGAGCAAGGTCCTTCATGCCCTTGATTCCCATCTGGTAAGGCAAATTCCCAAAATTCACCTCCGAAATTTCGGCAAGCAGGTCTGGCGCATCCACATTGGGTCGGCCTTTGAAACGCTCGATCAAGTTCCACTTGTACAGCTCGTCCTCCAGCCCGTGCGCCCGCACGTGTACTTTGTACCGCTCGATCATGTCGAGGATTGCCTGATTCTTCTCTTCCATAGCCTCGAAGCTAGCAAATTTTGTCGAGGTCGCTTGGGGGAGGTATGGGAAATATTTGTTATCTTGGCTACAATGAAAAACCTTGCACTTACAATTGCCTTGCTGCTGAGTTTTGAATGCTTGCTAGCCCAACATTGGGAGCCTTTTGTTCCTGGGGAAACCCACCTGTTTCAATCGGATACCTCACTGTTTCCCGACCGCTCCGTGCGCATCGACTCGGTGCGGGGGAATTTTGCCGATTCGTTGTGGTATTTTAATCGCTTGCTGGTCCCTGTCCCCAATACCGGAAGCGCCTACAAGAACCAACCGATGTTTTGTCAGCGCACTGCTCGGGTGCATCCTGGAGGCCTTTTTCAGCTGTTTGACCCCGGAAATATTGCGATCTACACCTTGGCCGATTCAGGCACCTCGTGGCTGCTCGACTCCATGCAGATGCGCATGGGGACGGTGACGCGCGTGTATGAGGATTCCGTTTTTGGCACTTTGGACTCGCTCAAGGTGATCTTGGTCGACGGTTTGGATTCCCTCTTGCTCTCCAAGTCCTATGGCCTGCTGTCTTGGCCCGCTTTGTTGGGGCCGCAGCATTATGCCAAGGTGGGCATACAGGAGCGGCATGTTGGAGATACTTTGCCGGGGTTTGCTGGATTTTTTCCTTACAAGGCTGGGGATGTTTATTTTTGGCACAGCGAATATCACCATCAGGACAATCCGGGATCAGACCATGATGATTATACATGGAAAATGGTCGTCGATTCCACGACGCGCAGCGCCGACCGTTTGGATGTTTATTGGTCTGGGATCATGATGGGCGGGGCCTTGATTGGGGGTATTTGGACGATCAAAGATTCCACGGGATGTTTCCTGCGCAGGTCACATGATGAGGCGGTAGAAATATCGATGTCGCGGCTTTTGGCGCCGTATGCCATGCCGGAAGGGTATGCATACATGCAATATTCACTTGCCTATCCCCCCTTCAACTTGTCCAACCCGCCCGAACTGTGGTCATCGGTACGATTGCATTCGTCCAATGACAGCATCACCATGACGCTGGGCAATCAATTGTCGTATGGCGGGCCCATCAATCCGGTCTTTGTGCCGGCTGGCGGGGACAGTTTGGGGCCTGCCTGGGATATTTTGAACCAGGATCTCCAAATTCAAGAAGGATTGGGATTGGTATTTTCTGGTTGGTGGGATTTTGAAACATTGGCCTTCCTGCGGCTTGTCGGGCATGTGATCGATGGCGACACCGTCGGCACGATTTGGCCGGATTCGGTATTGCTTCATGCTGCACTTGAGCCTGAAACCGGGCTGCGACTTTGGCCCAATCCCCTACATGATTTTTTGAAGGTCCAAGTCTCGGATGCCCAATCTTATGAAGTCGAAATCTTGGACCTCAGCGGCAAGACGATGCTTGCGCAACCGATGGACGTGGAGGCCGATCGGTTGGATCTGCGTGCGCTACCCGCAGGGATTTACCTCGCCCGCATTTCCGTCAACGGGCGCATGCAGACGCGCCGCGTGATGGTGGCGCGTTGACGGTGGATGGATCGCGAAGGGAATCAGGTTGTATTTGGGATTCCCATTTCCGATCTTCGTTCTCAACAATTAAGAAATGGCAACCACAGGCAGAAATCAGCTCTATCGCATTGGCTTTGTGGTCATCGGTTCGCTCGTGCTCGGTCTTGTGGGTCGTACTTTCGTAAGCAGCCTGTTGCCATCTGTCGACTTTGATACAAACGCTGGTTCAGAAAACAATTCCATGGCGATCACTTTTCCACCCGATG
>JANMIM010000408.1:0-1505 GCA_031375795.1 Bacteroidota bacterium | reverse complement strand
CAGGCCTATCAGAAAACGAAAACAAGGCGGCCCGATATGCTAGGTGAATAAAAAGCTGCACTTTTTTCAGCAATAATTTTTTGTGTAGCCAAAATCCGTTTACATTTGCATTCTTTTAAAATTCTGACAGCATCAAAAGCTCAACATAAGATGGAAGATCTTATCAAATTGGTAGAGGCTGAATTTCGCAGGGATGATTTTCCGAAATTTGGCGCAGGGGATACGGTGAATGTACACGTCCGTATCAAGGAAGGCGCAAAAGAGCGTATCCAGCAATTCCAAGGGGTGTGCATCCAGCGTGCAGGCAAGACATCAACCGCAACTTTCACAGTGCGCAAGATCTCCAACGACATCGGCGTGGAGCGTATCTTTCCTGTCAACTCCCCAAACATCGACAAGGTGGAGCTTGTGAAGCGTGGTGTGGTGCGTCGCAAGCGCATCTTCTACCTGCGCCAACTCACAGGCAAGTCTGCAAGGATCAGAGAGCGTCGATAAGACCTTTCTGTCACGGAATAAAAAAAAGCGATTCTCTACAAAGAATCGCTTTTTTGCTGTCCCCTTTTTTGGTTTTTCATGCCTTTTCCCTAATTTTAGGCGACAATCGGCATTAATTCGGTATTCGAGATAACTCTAGATGAAAAAGTACTACGCTATCTTTGGCCTGCTATCTTTGTTGATGATTTTCAAGCCTGAGACGATGTTGGCTCGGGAGGGAAACCCGAAGGCTGCCTACCGGCACGCAAAGAAATACTACAAAAAGTGCGACTATGTGAAGGCAATTCCTTTCCTCAAGGAGGCCTTCAACCTGGACCCCGAAAACGCCAAGTATGCTTTCGCATTGGGCAAGTCGGTATTTGAGGCGGGCGACCCTGGTCGCGCCATGAGTTACCTTGTGACTGCCTACAACAAGGATCAGGGCATCTCAGAAGAAATCCATTATTACCTCGCGAGGGCGATGCACCAAAACTTGATGTTTGACGAGGCCGCGGCCCAATACCAAGCAGATTTGGGCAGGTATGAGCCAGAGAGCTGGAAGTACATGGACACCAAGATGCGGATCGCTCAATGTAAAAATGGTCCCAAGACGATCAAGAAAGTCGTGAACTTCAAGATTGAGAACTTGGGGGAATATGTCAACTCGGCCTATCCAGAGTATTCTTCCACATTCTCGAGCGATTACCTCTACATGATCTATACCACCCGCCGTCCACGTACTGTGACCCAAATGGCCCGTCGCAAGCATCACGTGGAGGACATCAACGAGGAAGTCTACGAAGCCCACTACGTGGACAATGCCTGGAGAAAAAGTAAATTGTTCATCAAGCCGATCCCACGCACGACCCACGACGCCTCGATCAAGTTGTCCCAAGACGGCAATACGCTCATTTATTATGTAGACAACCGCAACCGTGGCGACGTCTACGTTTCCAAATTGGAAAATGGCAAATGGAGCAAAAAGGTGAGCATCGGCGACAACATCAACACAAAGATATATATATATATAT
>JANMIM010000394.1:0-1880 GCA_031375795.1 Bacteroidota bacterium | reverse complement strand
CCCACGAGCAACCGATTGTCGACCTGGGTGTCTTTGTGGGACCAAATCGCCTGTGTGATGTTGCTGGAGACAAACGGTTCCACCTCTTGGATGCGATCTCCCGTGAGCCACTCGACATCGAGGCCTTGGGTTTGCTGGAATTCAAATTGGCGACGCAGGTAGGCGGTGTCGTCTTGGTTGAGCCCGACCTCCAAAGAACCATAATGGCGCAAGCCGATTTCGCCGAGTTGCGGCCCAATCTCCTGGTAATAAAGCTCCCTGCTGGCGATTCCAGCCCGCAACAGGTCCAATTCCTGAAATTCCAACTCATTGATAGGCGCGAGCATGCCCGCCGCCTTCCAAGTCGTGCCTTGACCTGGCTCGCCCTGGTCAAACAACACGATTTCATTTCTCTGGGCCAATCTGCTCAAGTACCAGGCCGTGAATAGGCCGGCAGAGCCAGCTCCGACGATGGCGATCTTCATAGATTTTGTTTAAAACCGCGAATTCCGCTGGAAGCGGCTTGCAGATATGCGCCTGCGGCGGACGGGAGGCCACGGGCTCTTTGGTGGGCGATTTTCATTTTAGTTTGTAGTGGGCGAGCCACCATTTTTCAGGAATCTCGTCGGTGCGTGCCATTTCATAGTCGCGCTCCGAGCAAGGCACCAACTCCGTGCGGCCTTCCCTCCTGCCAAATCCTTCTGAATAAGGCACTTCCATCCACCAGCGCTCAGACAATGGATTTTTGTAGAAGACCAGGTTTTGATGGCCGCCTTGCAGGCTCACCGTGTATTTGATGAGGCGTGCGAGGTCCTCGGGCTCGTCGACACGGCGGCTCAGGTAACCCTCGATCAGGTACCAAACCATCATCGAGGCGAGCAGGGTCGTCTGCCCATTGAAGTCGCGCAGCGGTACGATCTCCGCGATCGAGACGCTGCTCACACGGTTGCTCATGCCCGTGTACCGCGCTAGTTGGCAGATTTCCTTGGCGGTGAAGCCTGCAGGGGACGGATGCGAGGTGCCCGGAGCGTCACCGGAGCGCACAGCGCTCATGTCGAAGCTCACCAGGCTGGCATTGCGCAGGAAAGGCTCCGCCTCCCTGAGCTTGTCGTGCAATTCGCCGAGTCGCAAGCCTTGGAAAAACAAGTTTCGCAGCCTTACTTTTTGGCTAATCGGCACAAAATAGCTCTGGTAGCCCAGATTGGTGAAGTTGCCGAGGTAGTTGGGGCTGTGGAGGAAAATCTTGTGGTTGTAGCTGTGATGGTGCACGCCAAAATCGCTGTCCTCGACGTCGAGCTCGGAATCGATGCACACGTATTCGATGTTGGTGGCGAGCTTTTGGTAGCCCTTGTATTGGCCGTAGACGATGTCTTGCGTGCCACCGAGGATGATCAGGAATTTGCCGGCCTTCACGACGGTCTCGACGATGTCGGCGAGTCGGTCGTAGTATTGGGTCATGCGGTCGGCCTTGACCATGTTGCCAAAGTCCACGACCTTGATGTCGCGTTTTGGGGCTGCAAGGGCATACAAGTGTCGCCTGATCGCATCGGGCGCCATGTTGGAGCCCGTGACGCCGCGCGAGCCACGGTCCTCGGGGCAGCCCATGACCACGATGTCGCAATCGCCCCAATAGGGAAATTCCTCAAAGTAAAACTTGGTGAAGTCGCAGATGCGGAAATCATCGAGGGTGAGCCGTTTTTGGATCAGGGCTTTGTCCAGGGGCCTAAATAGCGATTCAATATCCATTCAAGAGGATGGTTCTACGTTTTGTTTTAAATTTGCGCAAATATATTGCAAAAGCGGAATGATTTTACTCACAGGCGGCACGGGATTTTTGGGTCAGTACATCGTGCAAGCGCTTTTGCACAATGGCGAAAAAGTCGCGATTCGGGGGAAGCCTC
>JANMIM010000327.1:0-2311 GCA_031375795.1 Bacteroidota bacterium | reverse complement strand
TGGTGCCGCCCAGGTCGATGGAGGTGCCTGGCCAAGTATGGTCAGCACCAGTGACTTTGTAATGCTCCACCGAGGCCGAGGGCCCCTGCCATACGAAATGCTCGACAGTGCTGCCATCGGATTGGTTTTTGTTTTCCAGATGGGTCACGGTCGGCGTCGGATTGCAATCGTTGTGTTGCGCCCAATATGCGAGGCCCTTGAGAATCGGCGTCGCCGTTTTGTCGCCTTCGTAGGGCACGACGCTGTCTTTGGTGCCATGGATGTGCAACACGGGCATGGGATGGCTTGGTGCGCAGCTCCCAAAGGTTTCGGGTGTCATGCTGCCTGCGACCGAGGCGATGGCAGCGATGCGATGGCTCAGGCGACAGCCGAGGTGGTAGGCCATCTCGCCGCCGTTGGACATGCCCACGGCATAGATGCGCGTAGGATCCACCTTGTGTTGCCCAGCAAGATGGTCGATGAGCGCGTCGATGAAACAAAGGTCGTCGACCGTGCTGTTGGGCGTCCAACCGCCTGTGTTCCAGTGGGTCTTGCCTTCATACACAGTCCCCTCTGGATGCACGATCAGAAATTGGGCGTCGTCTGCAATTGCCCGAAAGTCCCCATACCACATCTGCTCCTCGGCGTTGCTGGTGTAGCCATGCAGGTTGATGAGCAATGGCACAGCTTCCGTAGCGACGTGATTCACTGGCACATAGAGAATGTATTCTCGCCGCAGGCCGTCATGCAAGATGCTGCCTCGACTGGACTCACCTTTGGCTCCGCCCAACAAACGATCCAAAAGGCCCATGCGCAGATCGGTTGGATTATTTTCTCGGAAGGAAAATCTCAGCGAGCATGCACCTGATGCTTCCGCCACCGATGTTTTCGATGTTGGGAATCGGGAAATGCACGGCCTTGGCCCAGACCTCGATCAGGTCGAGTTGGCTGTCGCTCAATGACTTGTAGGCACGGCTGCTCATGGCCACGAAGCGTTCGCGGCCTTGGATCTCGAGCACGTTGCCGGCAAACTCGCCGAGCTGCTCGGGGCGCAGCTTCACGATGCGGTGTCCGCCGCCCGAGAGGAAGGCCATCACGCGTTCGCGCTCGGCGGCGTCGGGGATCGTGTGGTCGGCCAAGACGACATAATTGGTGCCGATGCTCAGCATCACGTTGGTGTGGTAGATGGGCTTGCCGGCGCCGTCCACCGCGTCAAACACGACGGTGCGGTAGTTGAGGGTGCGGGCGACTTCCTTGAGCACCGCCTCGTTGGTGCGGGGCGAGCGGCAGGCATAAATCACGCCATTGGTGCGGTCCATGATCATGGAGCCGGTGCCCTCGAGGTAACGGCCGCTCTGCTCGTGGCGGCTCAGGTCCACCACGCGCCTGATCTCAAAATATTTCTCGAGGTCGTCGAGCACGTCTTGGCGACGCTCCAGTCGGCGGTTGGGCGCCATCATCGGGTAGAGGATGACCGTGCCGTCCTCATGGGTCGAGATCCAGTTGTTCGGGAAAATGGCATCTGGGCGAATCGGATCGGGTTTGTCCTTGACGACATATAGGTTCACGCCATTGGCACGCATGGTTGCGGCCACATTGTCAAACTCCGCCACGGCAAGTGCCTGAAGATCAGCGGCAGCGATATCGCCCGGCTGGTTTTGGAAGGAATTGTTGGCGGCGGTTTCTGGATCGTATCCAAAAGCGGCCGGCCTCACCATCAAGATCGAATTCGTAGACTGCATTTTCCGAGCATTTCGAGCGTGCAAATATACGGCTTTCTATTATTTAATGTGCGCGAATTCGAGATTAGCCTCGCCCGCTCGCGTCGGCCTCCGACAAATGATCACACCCTGCGCGCGTTCCCGCAATCAATGTGCGGGAGCCGAACGCGGATCCTGCTCGGGCCTCTGGCCCGTTTCGAAGGTCCTCCGCCAGAGGCTCGTGCAGGATTGCCCTGCGGCTCCCGATTTTTGATCGGGACAGGCCGCACAAAATAGCCGCACTCACATCCTTTCCGGCACCGGAATCCCCATGATCGCAAGCCCCTGCTCAATCAGGTCGGCGACCATTTTCGTGAGGGCCATTTTGGTGTTCCGCACGGCGGGATCGGTGATATCGCGGATATAGACGCTGTTGTTCCAGTTGTTGTAGATTTTGGCGACCTCGTAGAGGTAGGCCGTGAGCATGTTGGGGCGATAGGACTGCGTAGCTGCGAGCACGATGTCGTTGAATTGGCTGGCTTTGACGAGCAATTCGATTTCCCGGCTGTCATCCAGGCATGAAAAATCCATCGCACCACTTGGATCATAGCCCTGTTTCTTGAGCAGACTTT
>JANMIM010000278.1:0-3038 GCA_031375795.1 Bacteroidota bacterium | reverse complement strand
CCCGGACGGGCTTCCTTGAATTTTGGAAAGCAATTGTAGGCACTGTAGGAATATTCCTTGAATTGCTCCAGGCGCAAGCCGCGGTCGAGCAGCGGCTGCAGGATTTCTGAAATGCTGTGGCACCAAAAGTACTCCTTCATCGGCTGGGCCGACTCAGCCCCGGCATAGCTCGTCGACGATTCCTCCTCAAACGCATGCCCGACGTTGAAGTAGGGGAAGCTATGCTCCAGCGTCGCCCAGTCCATGCCGTACCAGGTCGGGTGAAACTCGGCGAGGCAAAATTGGCCGCCGGGCTTGAGGTAACGCATGACGACATCCGCCCATTTTTCCAGGTCAGGCAGCCATATCAGCGCACCATAGCTGGTAAAGACGATGTCGAATTGTTTGTCCAGATGCTGCGGCAAATCGTAGACCGAGGCCTCCACAAAGTCGGCCTGCACGCCGATCTGCTCAGCCAGCGACCGCGCCTGCGCGATTGCCACCCCGCTGATGTCCATGCCCGTGACCTGCGCGCCACGGCGCGCCCACGAGAGCGTGTCCAGCCCAAAATGGCACTGGAGATGCAGCAGCGACTTGCCACGCACGTCGCCCAAGCCCTCCAATTCCGGCGGCATGAGCGTGCAATTTCCCTTCAAGAAGCCTGGCACATCGTAAAATGGGCTCGCGACATGACCCGCAACCCTGCTGTCCCATAGCGCCTTGTTGGATTCGATTTGAGCATCCATCAGTCCTGATAGGTTTCGTATGTGATATTGAGCACCTCCTTGGGGTAGCCCTGCGCGTCGTAAAAAAGCACATTGGTGAGGCGGTCCAGCGGGTCGTAGCCCCGCGTCTCCGTCGGCTGGTTGGCCACTGTTCCCTTCTCCACCATGTTGCCCCGCGCGTCATATTTGAAATAGAAGGTCTTGGGAGCCGCGCGGCCCGTCTCGGTCTGCGATATCACCAAGCCTTTGTCGTCGAGCTTGTTCTCATACTGGATCTTGGTGGCCGTGCCATTGGCATTCTTGATGGTGACCGATGCCAGCATCCCCTTGTCGTTGTAGGTGTATTCCTCTATCAGCCCGGTGGACGTATTTTCCGTGCGGGTGCTTTGGTTCTTGTCATTGAACTCGCTGCGCAGGTATTTCCCATTTCCCAAAGACAACTCGTTGTGTACCCAGGACCCATCGGGCAGGTGCTCCAGCGTCGCAATGGGTTTCTTGGCCTTGTCGGTCACAAATGCCTTGGAAAATTTGCCATTGGCATCCTTTTCCCAGGTATAGTTGCGGAAAATTTCGCTGTGGTCGCTGGCCAGCAGGATGTTCTCGCAGAGCAAATTGCCCTCGGTGGACCAGGTGTAGATGGTCTGCAAGGTCGGCTCCCCGGTGATGTTTTGGTAGCGATTCCAGTTGGTGATGTGTCCTTGCGGGTCATAGGAATAGCTTTCGACGACGACATCCCACCCATTGGGGAAGCGTGCGCCGGCGATGTAGCGGCTGAAGACCATGCGCTTCACGCCCTTGAGCGGTGCGTATGCTTCGTAGCCCCGGTCATACATATAAGGCTGGGCTTGCGGAAACAATTGTGCGGCAGCCTGTAGACCGGCAGCCATCAGTACCAAGAGCAAGGCTAGGTTGCGAACCTGTTTCGTCATTTGATGAAAAGAGATTAATGCGACACAAATATCAGCTAAAAAAGCATTGCAAGCGCATGGCAAAACCATTGCCAGAAATTTCTAGACCTCCAGATTGGCGACGATGCGCAAGGATGGCCGCTTGCCGACCGTCTACAAAACCCTCCATCTCACGGTGTTTGGGGATTGTTCATGGCCAAGATTCCCAGTTAACAATGCTTTTTTCGTAATTTTAACCTCTTAGCTGTATTGCTGTTGATGAGGAACCGTGCAACATCGTGGGCCATCGTGCTAGGAGCATTCATTTGTCTCCTCGGGAGCGTGCAAGCGGCCTGTGCCAAGGATGTACAATTGGAGGAAGTGAGCATTTCCTTGTACAACAAGCCGGTGACGGGCTTCAGGATGGTGCTGGACCGCAGCGAGCGCTTTGTCGCCAACCAGATCATCGAGCACGTCGCCACCGCCGACGCGACCAGCCCCTTCCAATACGAGCGCAGCATCATCTATGAAAACATCCGCTACGAGCCCGTTGTAGCCGACCGCGACGTCTCGCTATATTATATGCTCAAGAGCATCCAAGGCCAGTTTACCGAGCTCACAGTGGTCGTGATGTACGACTACCGTCGCTCCATCAGCTCACGCGAATTTCCAGCATTGGCCCACAAGCTCAAGATCGACCTGGCAAAGCTCGTGCGACACGTCACCGGCGATGTGATGAGCAGCGACGGCATTTCCTACGACGATGCCATGCTTTCCAAACTGGAGGAGCCCGTCGTCAAGAATTCCCCCGACCCGCAACCCATGGAGGAGCACTTCAAGCAAGAGGAGATCGACCACCCCGATGTCTTGTTGCAAAAAGATCCGTTCCAGCAGGACAAGAGCGAGGGCGCGGCCGTCTCTTCAGATACCGCGGTGCAACGCTTGCTGGCGCGTATTCAGGCCTTGGAGAAGCATGAGGAAGAATTGGCGGCCACGGAGAGGGAATTGCGCAACGAGCAGTCGACCCTTGTGCGCAAGCAAGAGGTGATGCTGCAGAAGGTCAAGGAAAACAAGGCCCTGCACGACAGCATCGTCATGCTCAACCAGCGCGTCGAGGCCCTGCTCGGCCAGGCTTATGTCGCAGACGACGTGAGCGTGAGCAATGAAACCGCCTCGCGCCTCCAGGAACTGGAGAAGGAAAGCACGAAGCACAAGCGCCAAATCTCTTTTCTCAATGTCGAGAATGACTCGCTGCGCAAGGTCGCCAACATGTACGGCACCCAACTCAACCGCTTGGAAGCCGGTGGGAAATCGTCTGCAGAGCAGATCGAGGCACTCACGGCGCAGACCAAAACCCTGAAAAAGCAGGTCGACGAATACCGAAGCCGTGAGGCCCTGGCGGGTGGGAATGGAAACAACGTCGCCGACAGCCTGCTCGGCCTGCTCG
>JANMIM010000275.1:0-1674 GCA_031375795.1 Bacteroidota bacterium | reverse complement strand
CATTTACCGGGCAGGGCAGCCACCTCGTGACGCTCAGGGTCACCGATGGCAACGGTCAGAGCGACACCGACAGCATGGTCGTGACCCTCACTGGCGTGATCGCCACCAACATCGCCACCGATTTTGAGACCAACTTCCCTCCCACCGGCTACACCACCGCCGCCAGCGCCAACCTCACCTGGGCCCAAGCCACCAATGCGGGAGGCTATGGCACGAGCACCAACAGCTCCAAGTGCGACAACTACAACGTCGACGGTGGCGGCTCCTATGCCGACATGCGCGCCTACATCAACCTGAGCACGGTTGCCGCGCCCAAGGTGACCTTTGACCGCGCCTATGCCGAGTATGGCGGGCAGTACACCGACACCCTGGAGGTGCTGGCCAGCAACGATTGCGGGCTCACCTTCACACGCCTCTACCGCAAGGGTGGTCAGGACCTCGCCACCTCCCCCAACCTCACGTCTGCCGAGTTTGTGCCTACCGCCAGCGAGTGGGCCACCGATACCGTGGACCTCACGGCCTACTCCGGCAGCTCAGAGGTCGTGATCGCCTTCAGGAGCATCGGCCACTTCGGGCAGACGATGTATGTCGACAACATCAACATCGCTGGCACGACGATCATCGGCGTCGACGAGGGGCCTGGGCAGGATTACGTGCAGCTCTCGCCCAATCCCGTGATGCAAGACGGTGTCCTGCGCTTGCGTTCCAACCGCGACGAGGCGTTCCAGGTCAAACTGTATGACCTGCAAGGCAAGTTGCTGGGCCAGCGCAGCATGAAAAACGGCGACCAATTGCCGTTGCAGGCCCTGGGTCTCTCGGCAGGCAACTATTATTACATGATCGCCGGGGAAACGATGATGGAGCGCGGCAGGGTTGTGGTGCTCAAAGGTGGGCGATAGGCCTGAGCAATATCATTGGTTTCGCACGTCGCACCCTGGAGATTGGGGGAAGAATTTGATTGTTCAATTCAGTTTCAATATAGGTTTGCATCATTATTATCATCAGAATCATGGGACACTACAAGACGATCGACGGCATCAAGTATGAGCAAGAACTGCTCGACATCGCGCAAGCATCGACTGAGGGCAAGGGCGAAAGCCGCATCAGCTATGACGAGGCCAAGGCACTCATCGACAGCGCATTGGACGGGGGACGCATCACCCGCACCGAGCGTCGCACCTTGCACTACATCTTTGACAATTTCACCCTCACCGACAAGGCCAAGGACTACATGGTGCAGGCGCTGTTCAGGCTGCATGACAATGTACACTATGACAGTGTGCTCATCGATGCCGCCGAGCTCGCCATCGAGGGCCGTGGCGATGGCCGCGTCTCGCTCGACGATGCCGAGCTCATCTGGCGCATGGTGGAGAGCGATGGCAAGATCACACCCGTGGAGCGCCGCACGATCGGCTACATCCTCGAAGCCTACAAGTGTACCGAGCCCGCCACTGCATTCCTCAATGGCAAACTCGGCTGAGCTTGTTGCATACAACATGGGAAAGGGCCTCGTCGTGGACGAGGCTCTTTTTTTGAGCTTGTTTCTGGATTCGATGGGTGAATGGCTGATCGCCAAATTCTTGCAATCCATTTATAGTCAATCACTTGCGGTAGTGGGCGGGCCTGCCCAGCCCCAAACCAATATGGTTGGGGCAAAAAAAATTTTTGCACAAA
>JANMIM010000792.1:0-2004 GCA_031375795.1 Bacteroidota bacterium | reverse complement strand
AGCTGATAGAACCAGTTCCCGTCGCACCCCTGCCGCTTGCCGAACACGTGATATATGCCGCGGTCCTCGAGCAGCGTGACCCAGAGACTGATGGTCAGTGTGGTCGAAGGTGTGAGGTTCCAGTCCGGCGAGTCTGGAATCGCTATGCGGCCGCCGCTGCCATTGAGCTGCGTGGTCTCGCCGATGCACAGGTCCACGTCCGGGCCTGGCTGCGCCCGCACCGTCGACACATTCACCGTCACGGTGTCGGTGGCGGTGCAACCATTGGTGCCGGTGGCGGTGACGTTGTAGATCGTGGTTTGGCTCGGGCTGGCCCACGGGTTTTGGGCATTCGGATCGCTGAGGGTGCCCGGGAAGCTCCATTGGTAGGCGATGCCGCCCGATCCGAAGAGCTGCACGCTGTCGCCTGGACAGATGAAACCGCCGCCGCTGGCGATCGCCGTCGGCACGGGCAGCACCCCGAGCGTCACCGTCCCCGTGTCTGCACAGCCCCCGGGATTGCTCACGATCACGGTATAGGTCTGGGGCGAACTCGGATTGGCAAAGGTGGTGCTGGTGTTGGTGCTGCTGAGGCCGATCGCTGGACTCCACTGGTAGCTTTGGCCACCGCTGGCCGTGAGCTGGATGCCTTGGCCCTGGCAAAAACTGGTGTCGGGCGACAAGGCCAGCACCGGCACGCCATACACCTCGATCGTGCGATAGCTCGTGTCGGCGACATTGCAACTGTTGGGGTCATTGGCGATGAGCATGACCGTGTAGGTGCCCGGGTTTTGGAAGGTGTGGCTGGCGTTGAAGCCTGAAAATGTGTTTTGGGCACCCGAACCTGGGTCGCCAAAATTCCATGTGAAGCCCACACCGCCCGTGCTTTGGTTCTGAAACTGCACAGCGTGTGGCGCGCATCCCCCAAAGGCGGGCACAGGGAGGAAATCGGCGGCGATCCCCGGCAATTCCAGGTCCATCTTGAAACAGGCCAAGTTGCAGCCCGAATTGTTGTTGGTGGAGGAGAAGGCCCCGGGCGTCGTGGGAAAGTCAGAATTCGCCCAGCAACCCGCACAGACCGACTGGTAGATCTCGGCATGCTTGCTAAATCGGCTCGTGCCACCGTCGACGTGCTCATGGCTGAGCGCACCGCCCATGAAGGTCCCAAAATCGAGCCCCACGCCGTCGGCCCGGAACACGGTGAGGTAGAGGTCGCTGCCGTCGGTGCTGCTCTGCACCGCATCGGGCGTCACGGGCAGCCCTGTGGTGGATCCTACGAAATTGGTCGCCCCGCCCCAGCCTGAAACGTAGACATATTCGCAGACATCGACCAAAAAGGCGGTCGGCGCGATGTTGATCACATTGTTGCTGGTGCCGAAGACCAGGGAATAGATGACCGCATTGAGGTCGGGATTGAGCTTTTGCACGAATTGGCCACCCGAGCCGTTGCCGACCGTGCCGGCCGTCACAGGAAATGGCCCGAGCTTCTGCCCGGTGATGTAGATGTCACCGTCGAGGTCGATCTCCACAAAGTAGCACTGGTTGTAGTAGGAAGTGCCGATGTAGGTCGAGGCCACCATGCCGGTGCCATTGCTATTGAGGTGGCTCAGGAATCCATCGATGCCACCCTGGAAGGCCGGCGTCACGGTGCCCGCCGTCGTGGGGAAGTCGTTGCTCATGGTGCCGCCGGTGACGTAGACCGAGTAGTCGGCGGCGACCTTGAGGGAATAGGCCGCGTCATCGTTGGCGCCGCCCATGTAGGTGCTCCAGACCAGCTGAGACAAGGCCGGATTCATCTTGAAGACCACACCGTCTTGCGAGCCACCGGCACTCGCATCAAATGCCGAGCCTGTCGTGGGAAAATCGCTCGATCGGGTGCAAGCCGCAACGTAGATATTGCCCAGGTCGTCGCAGACCACCTCGCCGCGGGCATCGTCGCCATAATTGTACTTGAGGCCGCTCTGGATGTACTGGCTCGTGACATTGAAGGCATCGAGCCCGCTGCCGCCGACAAAGGTCGAGGCG
>JANMIM010000786.1:0-5628 GCA_031375795.1 Bacteroidota bacterium | reverse complement strand
GGCTTCCCTGTCGGTGGACAAATGCCAGACATTATCAAAAATGTCGTCAACCTCACACCCGGCGGACGGGAGCCGATGTCACATGCGCAACGCTTTGACAATGAGGAAGCTTGTGCACCGTCGTACTGCGACCCAGTCGTGAATTTCAATTTGCGTGCTGCCAATCTTCCGTTTTGGCCAGCTTGCTCGACTTGGTCCGCATCCTATCGCAATTTGCACCTGGCAGACGTCGGCATCCTTTTCAGCGAGCCCTTTTTGGTCATCCTCGACCAATATGGCGAGCCCTACTACCTCAAGCGCCTCACGAGCAATGGCCAAGTGTTGTACCAAACCGACCTCATTACTGCCGTGGACGATCCGGTATCATCCGATGGCGACTTGCGAGTCTTTCCCAATCCTGCCACGCAGGAACTGAGGTTTGCCTGCACGACCACTGTTTTGGGAATCAAGCTTTTGGATGCCACGGGCAAGACCGTGCTGCAAAGCCACGGCGATGGCCTCGCCATGGAGGGGACGCTCGATGTGCACGCCTTGCCCAGGGGCTTGTATTGGCTGGTGGTGCAAGGGGAATCTGGCATTGCTTCACGTGCGGTTGTACTGCGATAGGGTTGAAAATCACGCATTCTCCGCCAGAGGCGTGATGTCGATGGCCGTGTGGCCCCGTTCGACAAGCTCCCCGATTGCGGATCGGGACACGGCAGGGCAGGCTCCTGCCACCGGCTCGACTAAAAAAGCCGCATGACGATGTTCAGCAACTTGTTCTTGATTTTCGAATAGGGCGCAAATGCCAGCAGGGTCGATGGCAGCAGCGTGTTTTGGCGCATCACAGGTTTTTCATTGGTGAATGCCAGGAACCCGGCGTGGCCGTGGGCCTTGCCGATGCCGCTATGATTCACCCCGCCAAAGGGCATGTGCGTGTGACCAAAGGCGACCGTGGTCTCATTGATCATCATGCAGCCCGAACTCGTGCTGTTTTGCACCCGCGCGATGTTTTTGTTGCTGCTGCTGAAGATGTACAGCCCCAGCGGTTTCTCGACCTTGCGGATGATCGCCAGCGCCTCGTCGAGGTTTTTGATCTTCATGATCGGCATGATCGGCCCAAAGAGTTCCTGCTCCAGGATCGGGTTGCCGAGCTGCACGTCGGTGAGGAAAGTGGGGTCGAGGTATCGCTTGGAGGTGTCGCCTTTGCCGCCGATCAGGACCGTGGCACCGGCGGCGACAGCAGCCGTGACCATGCCTTGCAGCCGTTCTTGATGCTTGGAACTGATGATGTGGCTGTAGTCGCTGCTGTCTTGCATGTGGCTCGCGGCCTCGCCATAAGTCTTCTCGTATGTCGCCTTGATCTTGGCGACCAGCTTGTCATAGATCTTCTCGTGCACCATCACGTAGTTGGGCGACATACAGCTTTGCCCGGAGTTCACGAGCTTGCCCCAGACGAGCTTGCGGGCGGTGTCGCTGATATTGGCGGTCTCGTCGACGATGACGGGGTTGCGGCCGCCGAGTTCGAGCGTCACCGACGTGAGGTGCTCGGCAGCGGCGTGCATCACTTTTTTGCCAACCTCGGGGCTGCCTGTGAAAAAGATGTGGTCAAATGGCAGGCTTGTGAGTGCCGTCGCGATCGTGTGGTCGCCGAGGAATACCGCGACCTCGTCCTCGGTAAACAAATCCGCCATCATCTTGACCATCAAGTCGCTGGTCGCGGGGGCAAATTCGCTGGGCTTGATCATGACGGTGCATCCCGCCGCGACGGCCGACACGAGCGGACCGATCGTGAGCATGTAGGGAAAATTCCAAGGTGCCAAGATGAGGGCGCAGCCCTTGGGTTCATATACGACCTCCGAGCTTGTGCCGATGAATGCCATGGGCGTCGGGAGCCTGCGCGGGCGCGTCCACTCATGCAGGTTGGCGATGGCGTCCTTGATCTCGGAGACCACGGGCATGATCTCCATCACGTCGGCCTCGTGCGCGGGCTTGTGGAGGTCCTGAAACAGGGCCGCTTGGATGTCCTTTTGATGGGACAGCACCCATTTTTTCATCTTGCGCAGCTTGGCGACCCGATCAGAGGCCGAGCTTTGCTTCAATTTCTCCCAAAAAAATGCCTGCTGGCGCGCGAATATTTCCTCGTGGCGATTCATAGCAGGAAGTTAGGGATTTTCGGCGGATTGGAGTGCGACTGTTGGCTGGAGGGGTGAGATTTTGGCTTTGGGAGGCCTTGGAGGGTTTGCCTCCTCATTGTTGCATGGAAACCAGAAAATTTGCCAGAAACACAAAGCCCACCGTTGAGGATGGGCTTTGTGTTTCGACTGTGAGACAGCCTCACAAGTCAACATTGTCAACAATCATCAATCCACCGTAACTCGTGCGAAATGTATTCTCACCCAAGTCCTCAATGGTGAATTCGTTGTTGGCGTACAATGTATTGATTTCTGCCACAGTCAAACCAAACTTTTCATAATAAGCCGGCTGCACTTGGTTGATGATGGCTGCAATCTGGGCGGCGGTAAATTCCTCCTCCATGCAAATCGAAATTTCGGAATCGACTGCACGGGAAGCCTGCACAGGCATCGCATACAACAATGGCAAAGCCAAAAGGCAAAGGATAATTGTCTTTTTCATTTTGATTCCATTGTATAAGAAATTGCGAAAATATCTTGCCGATCGAATGCAGTTGCGAAGGATATCCTAGATGATATTCCTGGAGCATTCAAGAGGGATTTACAGTTCGAGATTGTCCACCAGAACCAATCCCCCATAACTCGTGCGAAACGTATTCTCACCCAAGTCCTCGATGGTGAATTCGTTGTTGGCGTACAAGGTCAGCATGTCTGCCACCGACAATCCAAACTTGTCATAATAGTCTGGATGCACCTGATTGATGATGGCGGTGATTTGCGCAGCGGTGAATTCCTCCTCCAAGCAAATCGAAATTTCGGAATCGACTGTACGGGAAGCCTGCACAGGCATCGCATACAACAATGGCATAGCCACCAGGCAAAGAATGAGTGTCTTTTTCATTTTGATCTTCGGATAAACTAAACACTAAAATCGTTTTGTAACGCGCTGAAAAGGACCCCATGAAATCGGATTAGTCATCCAATATCCCCACAATGATTACATTACCATAACTCGTACGGTATCCACCACCACCTAGATCATTTATGACAAATGTTTCATCCTCATACAATGTCCAGATGTCCTCCACAGACAAGCCAAACTTGTCATAATAGGCTGGCTGCACCTCGTTGATAATGGCGGCGATCTGTGCTGCAGTGAATTGCTCATCCATGCAAAAGGAATACTCCGCGTTTTGGACACAAGAAGCTTGTGCAGGGATAGCACCCAACAATGGCAAAGAAAGCATGCAAACAATTAGGGTCTTTTTCATCAGTGGTTGGGGTGAATTGTGTTATTCAAACATAAGTAAATTGCCTGAATAATGTGCCATGATTCCGAAAAAAAATTTACTGCCTTTTCGCGATTGCTTTGTTCATGAAAAAATCGGGTGTGGGATCACCAAGCTTCACAAAAAACACCAAATACAAATACTCTCCTTTTGGGCGAGCAATCCATCGCCAGGATTGGCATCCCCCACAAAAAAAATTGGCCGACGTAGTTGCTCACAACCCCGCCGGCCAATGCGCTCTCGCAAATCCTACCGCAGCAGCGTCACGGTGCCTGCCCGCTCGACCTTCTGGTCCAGCTTGTTCACCGCATCGACCTTGTAGGTGTAGGCGCCCTCTGGGCAATGTTGTCCCATCGCCAAGCCGTCCCAACTCTTGTCGAGGTTGTCGCTGAAGAAGATTTGCCTGCCCCAGCGGTCAAATACCGAAATCTTGAAGGTCTTGATCTCCAAGCCGCCCAGGACAAAAAAATCGTTGATGCCGTCGCCATTGGGGGTGAAGCCCGTCGGAATCCAAAGGAAAGGATCTTGGCGGATGCGCAGGCATTGTGTCGTGTCGTCAAAGCAGCCAAAGTTGTTGTAGGCTGTCATCGTGATGCAAAATGTGCCCGTGTCGGGATAGGTGTAGGTGACCTGCCCCTCATAAGCACGGTCGCCATTCCCAAAATTCCAATCCACCGAGGTCGCATACCACGGCGAATTGTTGCTGAAAGTGATCGTGGCCTCAGAGAGCAAGATGTAATCGATGATGCTGATGTCGGGATGCGTCTCAAACGAAGCGACCGGCGTAGGCAGGATCCTGATAATGTCTTGCTGGAAGACGTAGCTAGAGCAACCTTCGATCGTCGTGGCCGTGAGGCCTACACTCCAAATGCCGTTGCCAAACTCGTGGGCGGGATCGATGCCTGTAGCGGTCGTGAAGTCGCTGAATTCCCAGAGATAGGAGCAGTCGAGCGGCACCGTATTGTTGTAGAAATAGATGTCGGCATAGTCGCAGGCCTCTGTCTGGTCTGGGTAGAAGGTGATGACAGGCACGTCATTGGAGACGACCTCGCGCGATGCGGTGGCCGTGCAACCATTTTGATCCCAGATTTGCAGGAAGTAGTTGCGCGTCTCGGTGCCGACATACACCAGATCGGGATTGGTATCGTTCACGCCAGGCGCGACCGACCACCATTGATAGCTGTAGGGGGCCACGCCACCGCTGATGATCGACGACAGCCGCACGGAATCATAAGCACAGATGGAGCTGTCGCCCGTGACCTGCAAGCCGATCACTGCCGGCTCGATCAAAGTCACCGTCGCCGAGCCCGAGCAGTTGTTGGCATCGGTGATCGTCACCGAATAGGTACCTGCCTGCAAATCAAAGATCGTGTCTGTGGTGAGGCCGTTGCTCCACTGGTATTGGTAAGGCTGCGTGCCGCCGACGGCGATGCCTGTCGCCGTGCCATCTCCCCCACCAAAGCATACGACATCGGTCGATGTGGCGGAGACAACAAGCAGGGGCGGCTCCAAGATCGTGACCGTGGCCGTGTTTTGGCAGCCATTGGCATCGGTGACGGTGACGGTGTAGGCACCTGCCGGCAGACCTGAGATCGCAGCCGTCGTGGCACCGTTGCTCCATGCGTATGTGAATGCGCCCGCGCCGCCGCTGGCGACCACGCTGGCAGTGCCTGTCGAGAGGCCGTTGCAAAGGATGTCGGTATGCTGCGTCACCAAGCCGATGGCCGCAGGCTGGTTGATGGTGATGCTGGCGGTCGCTGCGCAACCGCCTTGCTCGGAGACAGTGACCGTATAGGTCCCGGCTGCAAGGCCGGTGATATTGGCCGTGGTAGGGCCATTGCTCCAGAGAATGGTGTAGGGGCTGCCGTTGCCGGTGATGGTGATGCCGCCTGTGCCGTCGTTGCCACCGTTGCAGGTCACATCTGTAGTCGCGGTGGTGATGACCATGTTGCTGGAGCTTGCAGTGATCGTCGCGGTGTCGCGCACGGTCACCGTCGAGCCATCACAATTGGTGTAGATCACCTCGGCGTAGTATTCGCGGTTACCGGGAGGGCAGACGGTGATCGTATCCAAATTGGTCAGGGGCACGGGGTTGCCGACCTCGTACCAGCTCGTGGTGTAATTAGGTGTACCGGCAGGTACAAATGCATAGGCATCGTTGGAGGCGGTCCATACCGTGGGGAAGTTGCGGCCGGGCACGACGACGGCAGCGGTGCCTGCGGCGT
>JANMIM010000162.1:0-3573 GCA_031375795.1 Bacteroidota bacterium | reverse complement strand
AGAAGTCCAAATTGCAGCCTTCAAAGCTCACCTCAAACAAAAAATCCTTGCCGGCAGAGAAGTCGATCCCGATCAGTTTGCTGTCTTTGAAATGCACGACCTTCAAGCCCGTGTGGTCGAGCTTGGCATTGCCGAGGTTGCAACTCTCAAAGAGGCATTCGCTGAAGTTTACCTCGCCCAAATCGGCCTTGGAGAAGTTACAATCGATGAATTGGCACTTTTCATACTCCATGAAGGGCAGGCGCCGCTCGGTGTAGTCGTTGCCGCGAAATGTACTGTTCCGTATGATTTCTTGTCGCATCAGCTGGGGTTTGTGGAGTGAAAAATGCGCTGCCAATAACCGACGTTGATCCACTTCCCAAATTTGAAACCGACCTCGATGAATTCTCCGATTTTTTGGAAGCCGCATTTTTCATGCAGCCCGATGCTCGCCTCGTTGGGGAGGGCGATGCCGCCGATGGCGGCGTGCAGTCCCTGGGATTCAAGCCGTTGCAGCAGCGCCATGTACAATTGCGAACCGATGCCCATGCCACCCTCACCCTGCCGCAGATATACCGTGGTTTCCACAGAATTGCGGTATGCACAGCGTGATTTCCAGGTACTTGCGTAGGCATAGCCGACGACGACACCTCCACGCTCCCAGACGAGCCAAGGAAATTGCGCAGTGACTTCGGTGATGCGTTTTTGCATCTCGGCAGCATCCACGGCCTCTTCTTCAAAGGTCACGATGGTTTCGAGGATGTAGTGGTTGTAGATCTCGGCAATGTCTGCTGCATCGGCCGCCGTGGCCGCTCGCATGAATCCCAAATCTATCATCGATGGTTGCATAATATTTGATTCCGGAATTTTGGAAGACCGTTTGCCATCACCCAACCCCGTTGGTGGAGGAGTCCGATATGTTTTCTCGAAATCAGCGTTGGCATATTGAACTTCATACCCAATCAAGGCCCGCGAATTGAACTTGCTTCAGCAACGATCCCGCTTTTGCCTTCGCAAAGGTACTCCAACATTCTCCAAAAGCGAAAACCTTGTGGAAAATTGGCCTATGGGTATTCTTGCAAGATTATCTAGGCACGGCAATTTTGGCATCCGTTCATCGGCCCCACCCCAAACAGCGGAAAGGGCCGACGCACGGGTCCAGCAGTGATATTAACCCTGCCAAATCGGCTCTTCTGCCCAAGCAGGATGAAAGCCCATGTAGCGTTGGTTGATCTCAGGATAGTCTTTGAAAAGGGTCTTGATGGTGTCCCGCAACTCTGCATCCTGGTCGATCGACTTCAGAAGGAAAAGCATGCAGGAGACAATGCCGAATAGCTGCTTGTCGGTTTGGTCGTCGATGTGGGTGAGGAAGCGGTAGCGGTCGCGCATTGGGATCTTGGGGCGCAATGGAAGCCATCGATTCCAGAGTCGCATGTGATGTGCACAGCAATTTCGTATATAGTTAAGGCTCAAGAGCCAAGATTCCAAAATTGAAACAGGCACTCGGAATTTTGCTGCGATCTGTTTCTTTTGGTCGCTGTCCTTCATGTTGCTGTAGAGCGAGCAAAGTTTGCCAAAAGTCAGCATTTCCATCACCATCCATAACGGAGGAAGGCTGGGCGTATGAAAATCCTCGCGGTAGCGCTTGATAAACTGCTCATTGCTCTCCTTCGTTGCATCCGCGATGTAGTCCAGTACTTTTTGGTGGTGATCTCGTTTGTTGAAATGCGTTGGTTCCAAATACCAGTGTGGGCCAAATGCCATCGCGGTGGTATTGCAAATGGTGGCTTTCATCGCTACTTCGATCGTTTCGACGGCTTTCATCACTACAAATCGCAAGCTTCTGTCGAATCTGTATAGCCTCAGGATGAGTTTGTCGGTGGTTCCTGTCTTCAAGGCGTATGAGTCCTTGTTGGCTTGGAAGGGGACCACGTACCCCAAAAGGCGGAAAAAGCCGATTTCGTCGATTGCCTTGTGGAAATCAACTTCATTAACAACTTCTAGTCCGCGTTCAATGAGCAAGCTGATGTGCTCTGCGGTTTGTAAAGCAGGCTTTTCGAACTTCATATAAAAAAAAAGACCCGGAAAAGTGCGCTTGAGTCAGAGGCGTTCCGGGTATGATGAAGCAAAGATACGCATATTTTTGGGATTTGCAATAGGTTGGACCATTTTTTTTCCGCCTCCCAGAAAAAAAGACCCGGAAAAGTGCGCTTGAATCAGAGGCGTTCCGGGTATTGACGTTGCAAAGGTAGTTCAACATTCACTATATCAGAAGCCCCCTACGGAAAAAAAATCGCGCAACGGCATCTCAAAGCCCTCCCAATTATCGCACCGCAACCCAGAATCCATTATCTTGCATTCAAAAAGCAGCTATGCCCAAATACATCGCCCTCTTGCGCGGCATCAATGTCAGCGGTCAAAAGATCATCAAAATGGATGCCTTGCGCGGCATGTTTGAGGCAGGCGGTTGCGCGGCCGTGAAGACGTATATCCAGAGCGGAAATGTCGCTTTTGAGCATCCTGAGGCGGATGCCGTCGCGCTGCGCAAGCATATCGAGGCGCATTTGAAGGCTTCGCTCGGGTATGCAGTGCCCACGCTGTTGCGCGAGCGCAAGGCTTTGGAAACGATCGTCGCGGGCAACCCATTCCCCTTGGATTTGCCCGATTTTGGGAAGAAAGTTTATGTTGCATTTTTTGAGCAGGCGCCGACCGAGGCGGCCATCGCAAGCATCGCGCCGTATGTGAATGCCTTGGAGCAATTGGTCGTGCGCGGTGCAGAAGCCTACCTATATTATGCAGATGGTTTGGGCAAGGCCAAACTCACCAACGCCCTTATCGAGCGCAGGCTCGGCATGGCAACGATGCGCAATTGGAATACGGTGACGACGTTGCTGGAAATGGCAGAGTAAAACCAATGGCTATGAAAAACGCACACATCATTCTCCCCATGCTCCCGCGCTTCCCGCAGCATGTGCAGGACACCATAATATGGCTGCGCAACATGATCTGGGAGCGCTATCCTGAAAGCAACGAATTGATCTATGAAAAAGCCAATGCAATCGCCATCGGCTGGGGCTTCACCGACAAAGCAGGCGATCTATTCGTAAGCTTTGCAGCCTACACCAAGCATGTAAATTTGGGATTTCACAACGGCCACTTGTTGCAAGATCCACAGCAGTTGCTCCAGGGTGAGGGAAAACTGTACCGCTACTTCAAAGTTGGCGCCTTCGATGAATTCCCACTCGACTATGCAACACAGTTGATGGACGCGTCGTGGATGAATGCACAAGCCGCCCTGAAGCCGAAGTCCAAATTGATCCATGGTCAAACGATCATCAAACAAAAGCTGGAATCCAAAAAGGCCTGAAATCCAAGGCAAAACCCCACTTGATAAAAGGATGCCAAACATTTCCCAGCCCCCGACAGTTAAAGAGTGAGGGTAAAAATTCACAAGGATCGTCCCCCAAAAAACAGTAAATGCCGCATAGTAGCCCCACTAATTCAAAAATTCCGTAAATTCTGCTAATTCTGTAAATTCTGCTAAGTATCCCCACTAATTCAAAAATTCCGTAAATTCTGCTAATTCTGAAAATT
>JANMIM010000150.1:0-1601 GCA_031375795.1 Bacteroidota bacterium | reverse complement strand
GTGCCTGGTACTGCTGCTGCTGCTCTCCATCGGCACTGCCGCATGGACGCAAAGCCAATACGAGCATCCCGTGAAGCTGGATTCCAAGGGCGTGCGACAGCTGGGCACCACCACCCTTCGCATCGAGGAAGGCAAGGTCTGGGTCAATGGCAAGATCATTCCCCCCGAGCAATTGCCTGCCACCCTCAAGCGCATCGATCCCGCATTGTATTACGAAAGCAAGGTCGCAGGCGTTTCTGAATTTACATTCAACCTCGGCGATCACTTTTTCCAGATGCAGGACGGCAAGCTCACTGAGATGCAAGTCCCTGACGAGGATGGCGCCATGACCGGCAATGACAACAGGTCGGCCACCGAGGCCTATTATTCGCAGCTCAAGCGGGAGTCTCCCGGACTTTTTTATGGATTGGGTCGTGAGGGCGCCTTGCTCGAGCATGTGCGCAGCCTGCTCATGGAATACAGCCTCGCCAACGGCAAGCAGCGCGACAAGATCAAAGAGGAAATCAGATTGGTGCTCGGCCAATTGTATGACATCAACGAGCGCAACAAGGAGTTGGAAATCGCGGAACTCGAAGACATGATCGAAGCGGCCAAAAAGGAAGTGCAATACCGCAAGACCCACAAGTCAGAGATCATCGACCAGAGTTTGAACAACCTCTTGAAGGAGTAGCCGCTCGATCGGGTCAGGCAGCGCCTATTGCACGACCAATTTTTGCATTCCCACAAAACCCAATTCATCGTCATAGGCGGCGACAAAATAGAGTCCGCTGGGCAGCGCGTCCAGCATGACCTCAAAATCGGCGCCTGAATAGCGCTGCCTTCCGATTTCCTGCCCATTCAGCCCGAGCAACACCCATTCACCCAGACCCATACCACTGGCGACATGCACCTGCACCCGACCGTGGGCTGGATTGGGACTCAAGGTCAATCCCCCTAGCGACAATTCTCCAGGCTGCCCCAAGATAAAAGCCTCGTGGATCGTGAACCGTCCCGGCCCACCAAAGACGATTTCCAAACGGTCCAGATTGGCATCGTAGGTCCAGCTCTGCACGACATTCCAGCCCAAGACCGATTGTGGCACAAACCCCAAGTGGTAAACATACAGGGTCCCCGCCGCGCCTGCATAGCCCTCGTAACTCGCCGTATCCATCACTGACAGTGCCCAGTTGCTGGACACCGTGGCATAGCCCAGGGTATCGCTCCCGTAGCCGAGCAGGCTGCCTCCCTGCATCATCCATTGGGAAAACGCCGAGGAAACCTGCTCTGAATAAAAACTCAGGTCCGCATTTCCAGACAGGTCCTGCGACAGGCCAGTGGCCGAGGCCTGCGCGAGATTGCCTAGGAATGCCACATCCACAAAGCCATTGCGCTGCACGCGCATGACATCACATGTCGGCGCGCAGAGCAAGTCAACCATCGGGACATCGGCCTCGTGCGGAATCAAGGCGCTCAAAAAGGCCGTGTTGGCGACATTGTCTTGGTTGGCTAGCAGCACCGTATGCGTCTCCATCGAATCGTAGTATAGCTCATGGATGCGGGTGGCGGTTGCCAAACTGCCCAATCCACCCCGCGCAGTGACCACGGCCTGCAAATGCACGCCG
>JANMIM010000119.1:0-8102 GCA_031375795.1 Bacteroidota bacterium | reverse complement strand
GATTGATCATCTTAGAAATGCTCCTTTTCTTGCTTATTAGCTAAGGTTGGGTGATACAATAGAAAAATCCATGGTATCACCCAAATTTAACGTTCTGCATCGTCATCCTATTTCCCCACAAGTGCCACGCTCCGCGCAATGAACTCTGTGAGTTCCTTGCCGCTGAGCATGCCTTGTGACAGCCTGGCGAGGTCGAGCAATTGCTTGGCCATCGCTTCTTGGGCCTCTGTGTTGCCTTCGGTCACGATGTCGGTGGCGAGGCTGTGGCTGGTGTTCACGACAACCTCGACCATGTCGCGGTTCATCTGCCCGGCCATGCCGCCGAGCATGGCTTGCTCGCGCATGCGGCGGAAAAACTCTGGCTTCACGAGCACCACGGGATGCTCGTCGGCGCCCAGGGCCTGCGCACGCACGCTCATCGCAAGCTCGCCTGCGACCTTTTTGTACAGCTCCACGATGGCGGTGCTTTGCTCCTCGGTGAGCTTGCTCTCCTCGGTCGCTTCCTTGGCGATGAGCTTGTCGATCGAGTCGCTGTCGACACGGCGCCAAGTGCTCTTGTCCATCTTGCGCTCGATGAAGCCGATGAAGTGCGAGTCGATCAGTGCGCCCATGTGCAGCACGTCATAGCCTTTTTTGGTGGCCGACTGGATGAAACTGTCTTGGTGATCGACGTCTGAGGCATAGATGTACACCACCTGACCGTCTTTGTCGGTCTGGTTGGCGGCAATCTTTTCCTTGTATTCCTGCAAGGTAAAGTGCTCACCGGCGACGTTCTTGAGCAGTGCAAATTCCTCTGCCTTGTCGTAAAATTTCTCGTCGCTGAGCATGCCATACTTCGCGAAGACCTCGATATCCTTCCACTTCTCGACAAATTTCTCGCGGTCCTCGTTGAAGATCTCCTTGAGTTTGTCGGCGACCTTTTTGCTGATGTAGGTGCTGATCTTGCGCACGTTGGCGTCGGTCTGCAGGTAGCTGCGCGAGACGTTGAGCGGGATGTCGGGGCTGTCGATCACGCCCTGCAATAGGCCCAGGTAGTCGGGCACGATGTTCTCGACGTTATCCGTGATAAACACCTGACGTGAGTACAGGTGGATGCGGTCACGCTTCAATTCGCCCTCGTTGCGCAACTTGGGGAAATAGAGGATGCCGGTGAGGTCAAAAGGATAGTCCACGTTGAGGTGGATCCAAAACAGAGGCTCCTCGGCAAATGGATAAAGCGCGTTGAAAAACTCCAGGTATTCCGAGTCTTGGATCTCGGCTGGCTTTTTCTTCCAGAGCGGCTCGGTCTTGTTGATGAGCTCTCCGTCAAACTCGACCGGGATCGGGAGGAATTTGCAGTATTTGTTGAGGATGGTCTTGATGCGCTCCTTGGCCAGGAATTCCTCGGAGTCCTCGGCGATGTGCAAGACCACGTCGGTGCCACGGTCTTTGCGGTCGCTCTTGTCGATCGTGTAGGTCGTGGAGCCGTCGCAGGTCCAGTGCACGGCACCGGTATTCTTCTTGTAGCTGCGGGTCACCAACTCGACTTGGCTGCTCACCATGAAGGCCGAGTAGAAGCCCAAGCCAAACTGGCCGATGATCGTGTCGCGCTTGTCCTTGAGGTCCTTGAATTTCTTCACGAATTCCTCGGCGCCAGAGAAAGCGACCTGATTGATGTATTTGCGCACCTCGTCGGCGCTCATGCCCAGACCACGGTCGCTGATCGTGATGGTCTTTTTGTCAGGATCGAGGCTCACGACGACCTTGAGGTCGCCGACCTCATCCTTGTATTGACCGATGTCGGCCAGGTGTTTCAGCTTCTGGGACGCATCCACGGCATTGGAAACGAGCTCGCGAATGAAAATCTCGTGGTCGCTGTAGAGCGACTTTTTGATGATCGGGAAGATGTTTTCGGTATGGACGGAAATGGATCCCGTCTCAATCGTGGGTTCAGCTACTTCTGACATAAAACGTTTAGCGTTGTGTGAGATTACAATGTAGGTACGACAGAGAAAAAATGGTGCCAAAGGGCATGTGCTGACATTTTGGCAGGGAATGCGAGTTCAGTGAAATACGGGCCCCAGGAATATTTTTATTCCAATTGAAAACACTTCCGCCACACGGACTGTTTAAACATTATTATTAAAGATTCAACAAAATAGAATTACAATGAAACGCATCGACATTAAATACACCTTCTTCATGTTCCTGGGCTTCATCGCCTTCTTCTTCACCATGAAAGGATTGGGGCTCTATTCCAATCTCAACCTGCGTGCCTTGAATATTCTGATTCACGGCACGGGGGCATACCTCGCCATGCGCTCCTACAGGTTGGCCACCACGGAGCCGTTTGAGTTTCTCAGCACGTTTGCTGTCGGCTTTCGTACCTCGATGTTGGCTGTGACGGGCTTTGCGCTGTTTCAATTCGTTTATCTTCAGTTCCTGAACCCCAGTTTCATGGACTATGTACATCAAAACGCGATCATGGGCAACTATCTCACGCCGGCTTTCGCCTCTTTGGTGTTGATGATCGAAGGCTTGGGTGTCTCGGTCTTTACCTCCTACGTGGGCATGCGCCTTCTCACGGTGACCGAAAATGTACCTCCGCTTTCGTAATCGTATGAAAACGCGTACTTTAGTATAAATTGCAGGATTAGCCGCTTGGCGATGTCTCTCCCAAAGCCGACACGGCGATCGACGGTTTACAAAATCTCAAAAATGAAAGTTCTACTCACCGGCGCGACCGGCTACATCGGCCAGCACCTTTTGCGCAAGTTGCTCGCAGCAGGCCACCACGTCACTTGCTGCGTGCGCAACCCATCGCTCTTTCGCATGCCCAAGGGTTCTGAATCCCAAATCGAACTTTTTAAGGTGGATTTTGTGAAGATGCGTGACGACCGACGCATTCCGGGCACCTTTGATGTGGCTTATTACCTGATCCACTCGATGTCAACTTCGACCGACGCATTCGATGATTTGGAGGCCAAGTCAGCCGTCAATTTCTTGAAACTTACGAAGGACTGCGGCATTCAACAGGTGATCTATCTCAGTGGTATTTCCAATGTGGAAACGCTCTCCAAGCACTTGAGCTCGCGTCTGCACGTAGAGGAGGTGTTGCGCAGTGGCAAGGCCGAGGTGACTGCTCTGCGGGCAGGCATCATCGTTGGCGCCGGTAGTGCATCCTTTGAATTGATCCGTGACATTGTGGAGAAGTTGCCGATCATGATCACTCCCAAGTGGCTGGATACCAAGTGTCAGCCGATCGCCATTGCAAACGTTCTCCAATTCCTCATGGGGGTTGCCCTGCGACGAGACACATTTGGAAAGAGCTATGACATCGGCGGCCAGGAAATACTGAGCTACAAGGAGATGCTGTTGCAATATGCCGCCGTGCGTGGGTTGCGTCGCAAGATCATCACCGTGCCCGTCATGACACCGCGTCTTTCCTCCTATTGGTTGTATTTTGTGACCTCGGTTTCCTACCCCCTGGCGGTGAATCTCGTCAATAGCATGAAGATCGACGTGATCTGCAAACCCAACAACCTTGCCGAGGAGTTGCAGATCAAACTCATCCCCTACCCCGAAGCAATCACCAAGGCTTTGAGTGTGTACGAGGGTGAAGGGTTGTTTTCCAGCTGGAAAGATGCCCTGAGTTCGAGTTTTGCAGGGTCTGGCCTCGACAAGTTCAAAGGGGTACCCGAATTTGGCTGCCTCAAAGACCGACGCGAAGTCGACATCACTGGAAACCGCGATCAGGTGTTGGAGAATATCTGGGCGATCGGCGGGCAGCGAGGATGGTACTATGGCAGTTGGCTGTGGCGCATTCGGGGCTTCATGGACAAATTGATGGGCGGTGTGGGCCTGCGGCGCGGCCGCACCAATGATACGCAGATCGATGCGGGTGACGCCCTTGATTTTTGGAGGGTCCTGGACGCCAACCATGCCGATGGGCGATTGTTGTTGTTTGCCGAGATGAAGCTCCCTGGCGAAGCTTGGTTGGAGTTTCAAATCGTCTCGAGTCCGCAAGGAGAAAAATTGATCCAAACTGCCACCTTCAGACCCCATGGTCTGCTGGGACGTCTGTACTGGTACGCCGTCGTGCCGCTGCACTTCTTTGTGTTCAATGGCATGATCAGGAACATTGCCGCCTACCGCGATCCAGTCACCGATGTCGTGCGCGCCAAGGTGGTTGCAAACGTCTAAACATGGAAACCAAGATGCACGACAGCAATGCAGCCATCCTTGCTCATCTTCCCTTCCAGCAGGGAAGCCCAACGTGTGTCGAGAGGATATTGGTTCCTCAAATTGCCCCCTTTACGTTTCAGTTGCCAGCGTTCGCCCCTGCGCAACCCGATCCTGCCGCAAGGCATGCGGTTTACCAGAGAAAATTTATCGCCTCATTTTCAACCACTTGGAAACTTTGTTTAATCTTTTTTACAAATCATTAAACATTCCAAGCACACGATAGTCTTACTATCATTAGGGTTTATTACTAGCTAAAGAAAAAATATCATTGTTATGAATCTCAAAAACTCATTTTTGATGCTCCTTGCTATTGCCTTGTTTTTCGGAATTTCTTCCGCACAAGTCGCTCGCCTTCAGGTCATTCACAACTCCCCCGATGCAGCGGCGAGCACAGTGGATATCTGGCTCACAGTGGGGATGACGCCCTCGGTGAAACTCATCGACAACCTACAGTTTCGCAATGCATCGGCCTTCATAGATGCCCCTGCAGGCGTGGCACTCAAAGTCGGCGTGGCACCTAGCACGTCGATGATGGTGACCGACACCATCAAAAACTTCAACCTGACCCTGACCGCCAATGCCAAATATGTAGCCGTGGCCAATGGGATTGTGAGTGCAAGTGGTTACTCCCCAGCACCCGCCTTTGGATTGGACATCTATGCGATGGGTCGTGAAGCTGCCACCGTGGGCACCAACACCGATTTGCTGGTCTGCCATGGTTCGACCGATGCCCCGACCGTGGACGTCGTCGAAGTCGGTGCAGGCGCTGGCCTGTTGGTCGACAATGCATCCTACAATGGCTTTGCCGGATACCTTGAATTGCCGACGGCTGATTACAGCATCCAAGTGCGCACCGGTGAAGGCAACACGACGGTTGCACAATACGATGCCCCGCTTGCAACGCTGAGCTTGAACGGTGGCGCTGGGGTCGTGGTAGCCTCGGGCTTCCTGAATCCTGCTGCCAACAGCAACGGTCCAGCATTTGGCTTGTACGTCGCGCTGCCTACCGGCGGTCCTTTGGTGGCCTTGCCCGTGAGCCCGATCACCACTGCCCGCGTACAGGTCATTCACAACGCAGCTGACCTGGCTGCCGCCACGGTGGACGTTTGGCTGGACAACACCTTGTTGCTTGACAACTTCAATTTCCGCACCGCCTCCCCTTTCATCGACGCTCCTGCAGGCACTGCATTTGACATCCGCATCAAAGGCAGCAACTCGATGGACACGCTCAACCCGCTTGCCAAATTCACTTACACCTTGACCGGTGGTGAGAAGTACATTCTTGTCGCCAACGGCATCGTCTCGGCGACAGGCTACAGCCCCGCAACAGCCTTTGACATCTTGGTCAGGAGTGGTGCCAAGGAAAAATCCACCACCGCAGGCAACGTGGACGTGCTGGTGTTGCACGGAGCGACCGACGCACCCGCTGTGGACATCGTCGAAACAGGCCTGGGAGCTGGCATCTTGGTTCCAAACGCCACTTACGGCAACTTCTACGGCTACCTCGACTTGGGCACGGCAGACTATGCACTCAGCATCAACGCCGCGGGCACCTCGACCACGGTAGCTACCTACCAGGCACCGCTCGCCACATTGAGCCTGGCCGACGAAGCCTTCACGGTCCTGGCATCGGGCTTCTTGAACCCGGCTGTCAACAGCAACGGGCCAGCATTTGGCTTGTGGGTGGCACTCGCCGCCGGTGGTGCCTTGGTTCAACTGCCGGTCCTGACCAGCGTCTCGGAAATGACCGCCAATGCTTCGGTGCAGATGTTTCCCAATCCCACCACCGATCTGTTGCGTGTACATTTTGATTTGAAAGCCGCAGCATCGGTCGGCCTCATCGTGCGTGACCTTACCGGCAGGGTCCTCATCGACCAAAACGTAGGCCGCCAGGGGTCAGGCATGCATACCATGGACGTGAATGTCCAGACGCTGCCTGCAGGTACCTACCTTGTGGAACTGAACAACGATCAGCAACGCTTGGTCCAGAAGATCAACGTCGTTCGCTAAGAATTTGAGGGTGATTTTTTGTTGACAAATGGCCCGCGTGCTTGCACGTGGGTCATTTTGTTTTTGGGCCGTGGGTCCAGAGGAACCGCGCCACAAGTTATTTCACACGCATCTTGATGGTTGCCTGCACCTGCTCGGCTGTGGCGCGCAAGCGCAGCAGGTACACGCCCTTGCTCAGGGCGATTCCCTCGAGCAGCACGAGGTGTTTGCCGGCAGGCATTTCCCCGTCCAAGAGGGTATGCACACGGCGGCCTTGCAGGTCGATGATCTCCAAATTCACGGGCCCAGCTGCTGCAAGTTCAAATCGGATAACGCTTGCCTCGGTCGCAGGATTGGGGTAGACGGTCAATGCGCCTTGCTCGGAAGGCTGGTCGGCTGCCACCAGCGGACCAAAACCGATGAACTTCACGGGGCCGTTGCCGTTGGGGATGCCGAGGGTGTCGATGCCTTTTGCATAGCAGATGTCGGCGGGATTGTTGATGCCGGGGGCTGTGATGGTGACTGCTGCGCCTACAAAATTGGTGTCGAGGCGGCTGATGCGGATCGGTGACCAAGAAGAGATGTAATAGTGCCCAAGCCCGTCGTCGTCGATGCCGTCGATTTTGCCGACCGTCGTGGTGGCGACCGTCGTCAAGGCAAACCCGTTGAGGTCCACAGCCTTGATCGGGGCATTGGTGGTATTCCAATTGGTGAACAAAAGCCGATGTGCGGCACTGTCGTAGACGATGCCATTGGGGGTGGAAACGGTGGCACTCACGATTTCGGTCACGACCGGCGAGGCGAGGTTGCTGACGTCGATCGAGAAGATCTTTTTGTTGCTGAAGCAGGTGGTATAGAGCATATTCACCCCGTCGTTGGTGAGGCCGTTGAGGAATGCGGAGCCGGGGATCGGGGCCTGCATCACCTGCAATTCGGTCGTGAGGTCATAGCCGTAGATGGTCGTGCCCTCGCAGGCAAAGAGGATATTTCCCATGACCTCCATGCCGTAAGAGGCTCTGAGTCCGCTCCCAAAATAGCTCACGACCCCATTGGAATCGCGCTGGATGATGCTCGTGCCGTTGTCGGAGGTGAACCAACGCTTGCTGGCGTAGTCGTACTCAACGCTTTCGCCACGGAAGATGGGCTGGGCGAGGGCGAGGGTTGGGAGGAATGCGAGCACCGTCAATACGGAGAATTTTGGGCGAAATGAAATCTTCATCGACATTTAGAGGGCAACAATTGAGCGCCGAGCCGCTAAGCTAGCAAATTATGATTGGCATTGGGAATCTGCGAATCGCCAATGCCAATATTAAAAATTGCAAAATCGGCCACCCCTTGCGAGGTGGCCGATTTCATATTCACTTTTTTGGAGAAGCGAGGGGAATTACATCATTCCACCCATACCGCCCATTCCGCCGCCGCCGCCGCCCATTGGGCTGGCGTTTTCTTCGGGCTCGTCGGTGATGACACACTCGGTGGTGAGGAGCAGGCCGGCGATGCTGGCTGCGTTCTCCAGTGCCGAACGGGTCACTTTGGTCGGGTCGATGATGCCGCTGGCATAGAGGTTTTCGTAAACATCGGTGCGTGCGTTGAAGCCGAAGTCACCTTCGCCTTCGAGGACTTTGGCGAGGATCACGCCGGGCTCGAGGCCTGCGTTGGCGACGATCTGGCGCAGCGGCTCTTCGAGGCAACGACGCACGATGCTCACACCGACACCGATATCACCCTTGAGGAAGTTGTCGTTGATGCCACCTTGGCCAGGAAGCAGGCTCTTGACCATGCGCACCAAAGCCACACCGCCACCAGGGACGATGCCCTCTTCGACGGCAGCGCGGGTTGCATTGAGGGCATCCTCGACGCGGGCCTTCTTCTCTTTCATTTCGACTTCG
>JANMIM010000115.1:0-1710 GCA_031375795.1 Bacteroidota bacterium | reverse complement strand
CACCATCGTGAGCAGCAGGCCGCCCACAGGCACGTCCAGCCCAAAGAAATAGGCGACAATCAGCAGCAGCAGGCATTGGAGGAGCAGGGTCACCAATTGATTGGCGACCAGGCTCAGGATGATGCTCAGGCGCGCCGTGGGCGTGACGAGCCACCGCGCGATGATGCCCGTGCGGATCTCGTCGATGAAGCTGAAACCTGCAAATAGGCCGCCCATGGCCATGATGATGAGCATGCCGGGCGTGAACAGGAGCACGGTCTGCGCCATTGTCTGCGGGCGCCCCATCGCATCGGGCATGTTTTTGAGCAGCGGCATGTACAGCAAGAGGTACAAGATCGGCTGCAATAGGCCGATGAACAGCCACATCGGTTCCCGCAATGTCTTTTTCAGGTGGCGCATGAACAGCAGCCAAGTGTCTTTGAGGAAATTCATGGGCTTATTCGTTGCCAGTGTCTCGCAGGGAGCGACCGGTCTGTTGCAAAAACACATCGTCGAGCGATGGCCGCGACAGGCCGATCGTCTGCACAGGTATCGCTGCCTTGTCGAGCAACCGCAACACCTCGGCGATCAGCGCACCGCCGTCCTGTACAAAAATGTGGAGCTTAAAATCTTGGTGGATGATCTTTTGCACAAAAGACGCGTCTCCCAGGAGCACGCGGGCCTGCTCGGCGATGCTCTCGTGGTTGAATCCGATCGTGATGGATTCCCCGCCGGTCTGCTTCTTGAGCGCCTCGGTCGTGTCCAGGGCCACGATCTCGCCGTGGTCGATGATGGCCACACGGTCGCAGAGGTTGTCGGCTTCCTCGAGGTAGTGCGTCGTGAGGAAGATCGTCATGCCATCCTGCTTCAGACGCACGATCTCCTCCCAAAAATAGGCTCGGCTTTGTGGATCCAAGCCGGTCGTGGGTTCGTCCAGAAACACGATCGTGGGCTGGTGCACAATACCCAGCGCGAGGTCGAGCCTGCGCTTCTGCCCGCCGGAATAGCTCTTGGCGGTGCGGTCTGCAAATTCGGTCATCTGGAAACGGCCGACGAGGTCGGTGGCCTTGGCGGCAGCCTTTGCATGGGAGATGCCATAGAGGCGCGCCTGCAAGATCATGTTTTCATAGGCATTGGCAAATGTGTCGGTGCCACCTGCCTGGGAGACATAGCCGATGCATTCGCGCACCTTTTGTGGGTGCTTGAGCAGGTCGTGACCCACCACGATCGCGTCGCCGGCCGTAGGTGCCAGCAAGGTGGTGAGCATCTTGAGTGTGGTGCTCTTGCCCGCCCCGTTGGGACCCAGAAAGCCAAAGATCTCCCCTCGATACACGTCGAGATCGACCCGCTTCACCGCCTCGACGGTCTTTTGCGCCTTGCCACGACCAGATGTGTAGGTCTTAGTGAGCTTTGCCGTGCGCAAGATGATCTCATTCATGGGAATGCACTGTCTTTTTGGTAGGATGGGCAGAATCGGAAATCAGAAATGAAGCAGGTATCCAGCGCTCATTTCCAATCCCGCATTCGTCACAACACAAGGCTCATTGTCCTTCCTCTGCCTCGTCAAACTCTTCCTGAAGCTCGTTTTGCTCCAGTTGGATGTTGTGGTACTTGGCAAATTCTTGCTGGGCGCCTTGAAACTTCTCATCAATGACGCCCTCAGAGGATTGAATCTTCACCAGGATTTCCTGCAACAATTCCATATCGGGCGTCTCCGCATAGAGCTGATCG
>JANMIM010000098.1:0-4468 GCA_031375795.1 Bacteroidota bacterium | reverse complement strand
GTGCCGCCTCCATCGCCAGGGACCTGGCCCATGAGGGCCTCATCGACTTCATCGGCACCGATCTGCACCGCCCTGTGCAACTCGACACGCTCAAGAAGGCCTACCAAAGCAGCAAAGAATTGCGGCAACTCATCGAGTCTGGACGCTTGCTCAACGACAGCCTCTGACATTGATTCACGCAAAGATGCACTCAAGGCAACAAAGGTCGAGGTGGCGAATGCGCGGATCTGCAACCGATGGCCTCACTGCAGCAGCCTGCTCGCCCCACACCCCAAAGCATCCCCTCACCGCTAGAGGCCCACACCACCAATGTTGCAATCTCCCATGAAACCGATTTTCATAGCAGGCAGGCCCGTGGGGCCTGGGTATCCCGCCTTCATCATCGCCGAGGCAGGTGTGAACCACAATGGCCAGACAGCGCTCGCCATGCAACTCATCGATGCCGCAGCAGCAGCCGGCGTCGATGCCGTGAAGTTCCAGACCTTCAAGGCAGAGAAACTCGTCACCCAATCGGCCCAGATGGCCGACTACCAGATCGAAAACATCGGGCAGGAAAGTTCGCAATTGGAGATGCTGCGCAAGCTCGAGCTCCAATATGCCGACCACGCCATGCTCAAGGCCTATGCCGAGCAACGCAAGCTCATCTTCATGAGCACGCCATTTGACCAAGACGGCATCGATTTCCTGCGGGCGCTGGGCGTCGTGGCATTCAAGGCAGGCTCGGGTGACCTCACCAATGGGCCCTACTTGGAAAAAATGGCCCGCCAAGGCCTACCGATGATCATCTCCACGGGCATGGCCGTGATGGAAGAATGCCGCGAAGCCGTCGCCACGATCAGGGCAGCGGGCGATCCTGGCCTCGTGGTGCTGCACTGCACCACCAACTATCCCTGTCCGGAGGCCGAGGTGAACCTGCGGGCCATGGCCACCATGGCCGCCGAACTCAACTGCCTGATCGGCTACAGCGATCATACAGATGGCATCCTCGTGCCACAGCTCGCCGTTGCAGCGGGGGCTTGCGTGATCGAGAAGCACTACACCCTCGACCGCAACATGGAGGGACCCGACCACAAGGCCTCGCTGGAACCCCATGAGCTTCAAGAAATGGTGCAAATGATCAGAAGAGTAGAGGCCATCCTGGGCAGCGGTGTCAAGGAACCCAACGCCAGCGAATTGAAGATCATGGCAGCGGCACGAAAAAGCATCGTCACCCGCGAAAAAATATCGGCCGGGACCGAGATTTTGGCAGAAATGCTCGACATAAAACGACCCGGAACGGGAATTTCTCCCAAAAAATTACAAGATTTGCTGGGTAAAAGGACCAAGGTCTCCATCGAGGCAGATACCATCATCACATGGGACATGCTAGAGGACATCTGATCCCGATACTTTGGGCATTTTGAAGGCGAATTCAAACTCCATATTGTTCTTTTTCCTCCAATGCCCTTCTTGGTAACTATTTGATTTTCACAACAGGAACGAAAATGAGTGTTAGAAAAATCTGCGTACTAACTGGAACCCGAGCTGAATTTGGCCTTTTGCGTCCCGTCATGGAGGCCATTCAAGCCCATCCTGACCTCGAGCTGCAAGTCTTGGTGACAGGCATGCACTTGGAGCCATTGTTTGGCATGAGTGTGAGAGCCATCGAGGGAGCAGGCTTCCCGATCGCCGCCCGCGTCCCGATGAATCCACCTGAAGACAGCGGCAAGGGCATGGCATTTTCCATTGCCGACGGCATCAGGGGCATGACCAAGGCCATGTCCAAGATCAAGCCCGACATCCTGCTGGTGCTGGGTGACCGCTCAGAAGTCTTGGCAGGCGCCATTGCAGCGATGTACCTCAACATTCCCATCGCCCACATCCATGGGGGCGACGTCACACGTGGCGGCCTCGACGAGTCTGTGCGCCATGCCGTGACCAAGATGGCTTCGATCCACTTCCCTGCCACACCCACGAGCGCCGAGCGCATCGCCAAGATGGGCGAGGAGGAATGGCGCATCAACATCGTCGGCGCGCCAGCCCTCGATACCATCCTCAACGTGACCCCGCTGAGCCGTGCCAAACTCGCACGTCGATTCGACCTGCCTGAGGACCGACCATGGTTCCTCGTGCTCCAGCACTCGGTCACCACCGAATCTGAAATCGCCGGCGAGCAATTTGCCGAGACACTCTCCGCCCTGGACGCGTTCGACGTCGAGAAGATCTTCATCTACCCCAACTCAGATGCCGGCGGATTGCAAATCATCGCATTGCTGGACCGCATCAAGGCCGAGCCGGGCAACCACGTGTTCCCCTCGATCCCCCACCGCGAGTTCTTGAGCCTCATGAACCATTGCTCTGTGATGGTCGGCAACTCCAGCAGCGGCATCATCGAGTCCAGCTCCTTCAAGATCCCTGTCGTGAACATCGGCATGCGTCAAGAAGGCCGTGAGCGTGCCGAAAACGTAGTCGACGTGCCCCACGACCGCATGGCGATCGAGCGTGCAGTGGACCAGGTGATCTCAGACGAGTTCATGGACAGCTTGGAGCACATCAGCAACCCCTACGGCGACGGCAAGGCGAGCGCCCGCATCGTGAACGTGCTGGCGAGCATCGAGCTGGGCAAGCGCTTGATCCAAAAGCAAATCACCTACTGATCCGATGCCAGAAGATCGGTTCAAGGAATGGAAGCCACCCGTGATTGAGGATGGCAAACCCACTCAGTGGCACTGGGTGGTGCAGGGCGTGGCAGGCTTGCGTTTGGGGTACCGCACCGACATCGGCGCATTCACATACATCAACGCCAGCCACGGGGTCGAAATCGGGGACGAAGTCCAGATCGGGTCGCACTGCTCCATCTATTCCTTGAGCACGATCGATGGCAAGCAGGGCAAGGTCACGCTTGGCAAAAAATCCTGCCTCGGGTCGCACTCCATCGTGATGCCCGGCGTGACCATCGGAGAAAACAGCATCGTGGGTGCGTTTAGCTTCGTGAACAAAGACATCCCACCCAATGTCGTGGCAATGGGACAACCCGCCAAAGTCGTAAAGGAACTGAAATGATTGTACCACTGTCGCAGCCATATTTGGGAGACGAGGAAATCAATGCCGTCGTCGCCGTCTTGCGTTCCGATCGCTTGGCCCTGGGCCCTGCCACGGCCGAGTTTGAACGGTTGTTTGCAGCGGCCATCGGCGTCAAGTATGCCTTGGCGGTCAATAGCGGAACATCGGGCCTGCACTTGGCGGTGCGGGCGCTGGGCCTCGGGCCGGGCGACGAGGTGATCACGACCCCATTTTCCTTCATCGCCAGCAGCAATTGCATCCTGTTTGAAGGTGCGACGCCGGTGTTTGTGGATGCCGACGAACGCACATTCAACATCGACCCGAGCAAAATCGAGGCGGCGATCACCCCCCGCACCAAGGCGATCCTGCCCGTGCACGTCTTTGGGGAAAGCGCCGACATGGACCCGATCATGGCCATTGCCAAAAAGCATGGCTTGTATGTGATCGAAGACGCCTGTGAGGCCATCCAAGCGACCTACAAGGGCCGTACGGTAGGGACTTTTGGCGATGTGGCGGTCTACGGATTCTATCCCAACAAGCAAATCACGACGGGTGAAGGCGGCATGATCGTGACCAACGACGACGCCATCTATGAATATTGCCTCAGTGCCCGCAACCAAGGCAGGGCCACCGACATGCAGTGGCTCACCCACGTGCGGTTGGGCTACAACTACCGCATCAGCGAGATGACTGCGGCGATGGGTGCCGAGCAGATGAAGAAATTGCCGCAGATCATGCAGTTGCGTCATGAGAAGGCGCTGCGCTACATGGAGATGCTGCGCGACGTGCCTGGCCTGCGCATCCCAGAGGGCTGGGACCAGCCCTCGCACAGCTGGTTCGTGTTTGCCATCAAGGTCGACCAGGCCATTCGCGACCAGCTCCTGGAGCTGCTCAATGCCAATGGCGTGCAAAGCAAGGCCTACTTCTCGCCCTGCATTCACTTGCAGGAGTTTTACATGCGCGATTTTGGTTACAAGGAAGGCATGTTTCCCATCGCCGAGCTGCTGAGCCGGGAGACCATCATCCTGCCTTTCTTCACGTCTATTTCAGAGGAACAAATGCAATGGGTGCACCAGCAATTGGTCGCTGCCCTAGCCCAACTACTACGCCCTGCATAAGGGCTGCTGCGAATGAACATCTTTCAAGACAAGGATATTTTGGTGACGGGTGGCTGCGGATCGATCGGCTCGGAGATCGTGCGTCAGCTCATCACCTGCTCCCCCCGGCGTGTGCGGGTGCTCGACAACGATGAGTCGGGCCACTACCGCCTGAGCCAGGAGCTGGATACGGCCCGCTGCATCCAGGAGGGTCTGGTCACCTCGCATGTGCCCCCCATCCCCGGCTTTCAGGTGGCCCTTCGCCTCGAACCAGCCCTGGAGACCGGCGGCGACCTGCTCTTTGTCAAGCGGCGCCCGAGTGGCACTTG
>JANMIM010000096.1:0-1887 GCA_031375795.1 Bacteroidota bacterium | reverse complement strand
ACCAGCAGGGCACGCCCCACATTGTAGTAGAGGTATTGTTCCGAGAGGGATGGATTTCGCACGCCGGAGTTGATCGCCAGTCGCAAGACGTGGTCGGCCTTGACCTTCCAAACCGCCGACAAGGCCGGAGAGACAATAAAGTTGAAGTTCTGGTTTTTGTCTACCCGCACCGTTGCATTGAGGATGACCCGTTCATCCAGAAAACGCTTTTCACCCCCGACATAGGCCCCGGCCTCCTTGTTGACGATGCGCACGCCATTGGTGTCGCTGAAGATGGACCCCTCGCTCAAGGGCAGGTACACACGCACGTTGCCACCGACTGTGATGTCCATGAACTTGGGTTTGAACTTGTATTCGCCCATCGCATGCCAGAGCTTGGACTTGTCAAAAAACCGCGTGCCGCCCTCGGTATAGGAGGTGCGGCTCGTAATGTCGGCCTTCACCGAGTCAAATGCAGCCGTGCCTGGCTCAAAGCGGTCCAAGGTTTGGTTGATCGCGCGGCCACTATTGGCATAGTCGCGGGCCATTTGATGCCATTTCTCGAGTGAATCGGCATAGACGGCATAGACCGAGTCTGCGCGGAGGTAATCATCGGCAAATGGCGGGATGAAGGCAGGGAACCCCGGCAATTGCTGCACCATGCCCACGATACCGCCGGGGATGTAGCCTGGCTCGCTCGCGCTCAAGCCCGTCCAATAATTGCGGTAGTCCTTGCCCCACTCATAGTCGCTCTTGGCGGCATTTTGAATCTGGAACGCCGTGAAGACGGCGTCGTAGCTCTTGCCGGCATCCTCGTGCGTGAAGTAGCTGCGCACGAAGTATTTGTCCTCCTTTTTCAGCTCCACGCGGTGCTGGAAAAAGAGGATGTCCTTGAGGCTGTAGCGGTTGTCTCCCTGGTACACCGTGGTGCCCGTACCGAAGTTGGAACCTGCAAGCAACTCTGCGCCCTTCAAGACCTTGAAGTGCACCGAGCCCGACAATTTCAGGTTTTGGGTATTGTAGTCCACGATGTCTGCCTCCCGGTAACCGTCGCGGTGCCAGATTCCCAGACCGGGATTGATGCGGCGGTCATAGTTGCTCGTCGCATTGTTGGCGCCCACAGAGAGGTTCTCGTCACCGTAGGTATTGACCTTGTCGTAGCCGCCGGCGTTGTCACGACCCACGAGCGATTGGAGTGTGGGGTCGCTGTTGGTCGCGTTCCAGTCAAAGGCCCGCATGAAGGCGCCGTTGATCTTGAATGCAAGGATATCCTTGTCATTTTTGTCCTTGAAGGCCTTGGCATAGCGCACCGCAACCTCGGCGAGTTGCCTTTCCCCTACCCTGCCCTGCACACTCAATCCTTGGTGTACAAAAGGGCTTTTGGTGGTCATCGCGATCACGCCATTGAAGGCATTGGGGCCATAGAAGGCAGAGCTTGCCCCCACGATCAGGTCCACCTTTTGGAGGTCCAGCTCAGAGGCCCCGAGGAAATTGCCGAGCGAGAAATTGAGGCCCGGCGCTTGGTTGTCCACGCCGTCGATCACCTGCAAGGACCGCACCGGAGAGGTGCTGTTGAAGCCACGGGTATTGATGATCTTGAACCCGAGGCTGGCACTCGTGAGGTCCACGCCCTTCATATTGCCCAAGGAGGCATAGAAGTCAGCGCTCGCAACCTCCTTGATCGCGATCGCACCCATGCTCTCCACGGTCAGCGGGTTTTCGGCTTCCTTCTCCGAAATGCTGCGGCCGATGATTTCAACCGCTTGCGTCATCTTTTCCTGCATCACGAGCTTGAGCGGCTTGCTCAGGTCGGTGACCTGCATGCGCAAGGTATCGTAGGAGATCACCGTCACGAGCACCTCAAACGGCGGCGCGTCGGGCACCTCAAATTCAAAATTGCCATCCTCA
>JANMIM010000027.1:0-15760 GCA_031375795.1 Bacteroidota bacterium | reverse complement strand
TTCATCCCCCTGCTACGGCAGCATCCCAAATCCTACTTGCTCAACGTCTCCAGCCTCGGCGCCTATCAGCCCCTGCCCTACATGGCCTTGTATGGTGCCGGCAAGGCTTATGTGCGCTCCTTTTCCTACGCGCTCAGGCGGGAACTGCGCGACTCCCCGATTTCGGTGACTTGCCTGAGTCCCGGCAGCGTGGCCACCGATTTTCCAGAACGCGCTGGCAGTCAAGTCGTGATCGAGCGCAACCGCCGCGTCACCATGTCGGCCACAAAATGTGCCCAAAAGACACTGAAAGCCATGTTTCGTGGCCGCGCCGAGGTGATCCCCGGTTGGTACAATGTCTTGGGAATGTGGTTTACCAAGCTGCTGCCCACCGTGACCACGGCGGCGATGGCCGGCAAGATCATGGCCAAGCCTGATTGAGCTCAGACCGGTCGCCTTACGATCATGTTGCTGCTCGCCTGGGCGGTGCAGGTGATGTTGATGTCGTTGATGCAAATGTGGGCCGGTTGGCTCGCGGCAAACCAGACCATCTCGGCGATGTCTTGGCCCGTGAGCGGATCGATGCCTTGGTACACGGCATCGGCCTTGTCTTGGTCGCCCTTGAACCGCACGACCGAAAACTCGGTCTCCACCAATCCCGGGCTGATCGTGGTGACCTTGATGTTGTAGGGCGCGACGTCGAGCCGCAAGGCGCGGCTCAGGCCCTCGATCGCAAACTTGCTCGCGCAGTACACGTTGCCGTTGGGGTAGACCTCCCGGCCGGCGACCGACCCCATGTTGATCACATGCCCGCGCCGGGCAGCGACCATCTCTGGCAATACCAGGCGGGTCACGTACAGCAAGCCCTTGACATTGGTGTCGATCATCGCATCCCAATCGTCGGGGTTGCCCTCGTGCAGCGGCTCGCGGCCTGCTGCGAGGCCGGCATTGTTCACCAATATTTCCACATTTTTCCAATCAGCGGGCAGGCTTTCCCAAGCCTGCTGCACGGCCACACGGTCGCGCACGTCATAGGCGAGCGCCTGCACCTGCACGCCGTGCGCTGTCGCGAGCGCCTGCGCGAGTGCATCGAGGCGGTCAGCGCGGCGGCCGGTGAGGATCAGGTCGTGGCCCTGGGCTGCAAATTTGCGTGCACAGGCCTCGCCGATGCCTGCCGTAGCCCCTGTGATCATGGTAATGCGATGCATGCGTTTCTTTTATTTGGGGCGAAGATAGCGAGCGCGCAGCGGATGGAGGAAGGAAATCCGTGGCAAACACGCAAGATTTTGGCCAGCAGCCAAAATATGCAAGCCTACCGACCCGATGCAATTCACGGTGTTGAATCAAATCTCGCTGATTCAACAAAGTCCAGTTCCCAGTTTTAATTCCCCTAGCCTCTCAAACCCAATGGTCTTCGATCCATCCCCCCAATATTCCGGCGACGCTCCGCACTTCCAGGAAGTCGTTTTGGAGGGCTATCGCATTGGGGTGCGTGTCTGTGACGATGATTTTTTGGAAAATGCCGGATGCCTGGAGCTTTTCAAGGGCATTTTCGGGCAGGATGCCGTGGGTCGCGATGGCTGAGACGCTCGTGGCACCTGCGTCGAGGTAGGCGCGGGCGGCATTCATCAGGGAGCCGCCGGTGCGGATCATGTCGTCATAGATCACGACCTGCATGCCGTCGACCCGGGCAGCCATGGCCGTGAGTTCCGTGCGGCGGCCGTCGATGCGGCGCTTGAAGACGAATCCGCCCTCCACGCCGAGGTCGTTGGCGAGGGACTCGACCCACTTGGCGCGGCCGGCGTCGGTGCTGCCGAGGATGTAGGGCCCGGTGGCAAGGCTGCGAATGCCCTCCAAAATCACCGACTTGGCGTAGAGATGGGTCGGTACGAGGCTTCCTTCGAAGTAGAACGGCAGTCCCTCGGCATGCAAATCCATCAACACCACGCGGTTGCCACGCGCTGCCGATGGGATGCTCGACAGCAGCCGCGCCCGGTTCTTGGCAGTCGTGATTTCACCCGTTTTCACCGCCCGCTCCATCGTGCTGTACCCGAAGTAGGGAATCACCAAAGCCAGACTCTTCGCCCCAAACTTCGAAATCGCGCAGGCCAGATCATACAACTCCATGGTCGCCGACTCGGTATGCGTCCCGCCGATGATCACGACTTCGCGCTCGGCCACGTCGCTGTGTACGCGCTGATATCGCTCGCCGTCGGGAAAAATCTTCACCTCTACATTTCCCGACTCCCAACTAGGATTCATGGGCAGGATGCGGTCCAGCAGGTATTGATAGGAAGTCGTCGCAAAAATCAGGGGCGTGGCACTCATTGGGCTTTGGCTTTTTGGATCAGGGACATTTTGAGTTGGAACAGATTTTCCTCCAAACCTACGGGAAATTCTGTTGGATTTTGCAGCTGGAGAATGCCGGATGGAAAGGCTGCTTGCTGCGCCATGCTGCGGGCGCGGATCTCGTCGAGCGTCGGCAGTTTGTAGACCAATTCCCCTGCCTTGAAGATCGGGACGAGCAAGTCGTAGGCATGGTCGTGGGCAGGCAAATCCACCGATTCGCCCGCATGCAAGGGGTCCCACAACCGCGTCTCCAAGATCGCCTGCTCCTCGTTGTACAGCATGTCTGCCACGGGCTTGCCGGCCAACTCGTAGCGCCTTACCTGCAACAGACCCGGATTGCTCACCTTGATGAGCTGTTCGCTGAGCTTCACCTTAAAATCCCATTGCCCGTCTGCGCCACGGATCGCGCCGAGCTTGTACACACCGCCGAGGGCGGGCTGGTCATAGCTCGTCGCCAGCTTGGTGCCCACGCCCCAAATGCTGATTTGGGCGCCAGCAGCCTTGAGCGCGAGGATCGAATCGTCGTTGAGGTCATTGCTGGCAACGATTTTTGCATCGGGGAATCCTGCATCGTCCAGGATCTTGCGGGCCTTGATGCTCAGGTCGGCGAGGTCGCCGCTGTCGAGGCGAATGCCCGCCATCTCGTGGCCTTGGCTGCGCAACCATTTGCCCACCGTCGCCGCCTTGTGTACGCCCTCGACCGTGTCGTAGGTGTCCACCAGGAAGACGCAATTGTTGGGCATGGCCTCGGCATAGGCTTGGAATGCCTCCATCTCGGTATCAAACGACATCACCCAACTGTGCGCGTGCGTGCCGCGCACAGGAATGCCAAACAACTTGCCTGCCAGCACATTGGAGGTGGCGTGGCAGCCCCCGACGTATGCCGAACGGGACGCCGAGAGTCCGCCGTCGATGCCCTGAGCCCGCCGCAGCCCAAATTCGAGCACCATGTCGCCCTCGGCTGCGCGGCAGATCCGTGCACTCTTGGTCGCGATCAGCGTCTGGAAATTGACGACGGTGAGCAGTGCCGTTTCCAGCAATTGGCACTGGTAGAGCGGCCCCCGGATGCGCAGAAGCGGCTCGTGGGGGAAAACGATGGAGCCTTCGGGAATGCCGTCGACGGTACATTCAAATTGTGCATCGCCCAAAAAAGCCAGAAATCCAGCTTCAAACAGCGGCTTCCCGTCGTTTCCGGTGAGCGTGGCTAGGTAATCCAAATCATCCTTGGGGAAATGGAAGCCTTGCATCAACCCGACCGCATACTCCAGACCCGAAGCCACCGCATAGCCGCCCTTGAAGGGGTTGCTGCGAAAAAACAGGTGGAAAACCGCCTCACGCTCAGCCATTTGATTTTTCCAATAGCCATAGGCCATCGTGAGTTGGTACAAGTCGGTGAGCAGGCTCAAACTGGGACGGTACAAGGCAGGTAGGACGTTCATGCACTAAAAATTAGAATGCGTACATTTTACACAAAGCTACACGATAAGAAATTCATCTGCTTCAAATATCTTCTATTCCCGCTGAAATTCATGGCCTCCGCATGCTTTCTTTTCGAGATTTCGTCTCGCCAATGCGCTATTTCCATAGTTTAGCCTACGTGAATACTCCGAGCGCGAAACTTTACCTCCTCAGTGGCAATGGCAGCATCAAGGCTTGGTGGGAAGATTGTCTCCCCTACTTCCATGCGCTTGTGCCAGTGCCGCTGGAATTGCCTGGCTATGGCGACAACCCATCCGACCAGTTTCAGAGCCTGTCGCAGCTCGCAGACGCCTTGCTGGAAATGACGGCGCCGGGCCACAAGATTTTTGCAGTCGGCATCAATGCATTGGTGGTCTTGCATGCCTTGGTGAAGAAGCCCGGACATTTTTCCAAAGTCTATCTGCTAGCGCCCGTCGGCGCTTTTCTGGAGGAGCGGAAATTTGTGCGGATGATGCGCGGCCCCATGATGGCGCGGTTGAGCCATTTCCTCCTGCGCAATATGCCACGGTTGTTCGCCAGCAAATTCTCCAGTAAAAAATGGACCGCAGCGCAATATGCCCGCATGGGTGAAGGCTATGCCAAGTGTCGCGCATTTCGGGCCTATTTTGAGTTTGTCCAAGGGTGGAATGCCCTCGATTTGTTTGAATGGATCGAGGATCCGGTCACGGTGATCTGGGGCACGGGCGACCGCGTCTTGGATGCCGGACAGGTCGCAGCTTGGGACGGCATCTTGCCACGCGCACAGATGGAAGTGATCATCAAGTCAGATTGGGAACACTATCCCTACATCGATGATCCTGAGGAATTTGCAGCATTCATGCAAGGCGACCCTCGCGGTTTCCTCGCGCATACCAAGGCGGGACGCTTGCGCCTAGGCACACTTGCAGGCCTGCCCGTGCCCGCGCAAATCGCCGTGAGCAACGCACAAGATATTGCGCTCAACGTACCTGTGCTATCCCAGCGTCATACCTATGCCGTGCGCTCATCGGGCGCCAGTGAGGACCACATCGACCATAGCAATGCGGGCATTCACACCACTTACTTGCGTGTGCCGCAGGCCGAGGTCGCCCATCGAGCACAGGCATTGCTCGACATGGGCTTGGAGACGGCTGTGATCCAAGTATTCGTGGAGCCCAAGGTCTCTGGTGTGGCATTCGTGCGCTGGATTTCGGCGGAGGTCGAATTGGTGGAGGGGCATTTGGAGGAATTGGTGAGTGGCACGGTGACGCCGACACGGTTTGTGCTCTCCAAAATGGGTGGAGATTGGCAGCAATTGCCCGAAAAATTCCCGCAAGGATTTCCACTCAAGGAATTGCATCAATTCCTGAAAAATTGCATTCGTGCATTTCACTATGCGCACTCCGACATCGAGTGGGCCTGGGACGGCGCAATATTCCATATGCTGCAGATCAGGCCGGTGACGGGGATCGATTGGCGCCGCTCACTGAGCAGCGCCAACCTCGACGAGATTTTGCCCCGCCAAGTGAGCAATATCATGGAGCATGCCCAGCGCCGTGCATCGCTCAGCATCAGCCGCTTGTATGCCTTGTGGGATCCACGCACATTGCAAGACAGCGAGCCCTTCACCGTCCCGCACTTGGATGCCTCTTACATCAACAGCGACCTGTTTTTGTCGCGATTCCTGGACTGGGGCCTCCCCTCCCAGCTCCTCGCCAACGAAATCGGCGGCGCTGTGCCCACATTCAAATTCAACGCTTTCAAATTCATCCGCAGCATCCCGATGTTCCTGCGCATGCAACGGCGCACCAGAAAGGAAATCCTGAAAGCAGAGCAAATATTGCGCGACTTTGAAACAGAACTGAATCAGAATTTCCAGAATTCACGGAATTTCCAGAATTCCATCGATTCTGTGAATTCGGAAAATTCCGAAAATTCTGATTCTGACAAAATATTATCAAACTGGTTCACACGCTATTACGTCTTCATCGTGCGGCACAATATGGTGATCAATGCCTGCTTGTCGTCGGCGATGGGCAGCTTTTGGGCGCGTCGCAAGACGGTGTACGGCGATATGCAGACCGGCCATTATCCCCATCGACTCAAATTTGAAAGCGATCCTGCCTCCATCCGCCCATCCGACCAAGTGATGCCGCTGGAGCCACTGCCGACTTGGTCGTGGTGGATTCATGCGCTGCATCGCGTGGGCGCTCCGGGGCTTGGTGGCAAATATTTCGAAATCCGCGAGTGGTTTCGCGACAACAACATGCGGTTGTTTCACCGGCTGCATATTGCGCTGCGTGGAAGTGATTGGCTCCTACCCTACCCTGGCATTCGTGAGAAGTCAGGTGCATTCTGGCAAGACGGCGGGGCGGTGATGACCCAATCGCATGGCTTTGTGATCTACCCAGGCAGGGCCGAGGGTGTCGTGGGCGAGGAAATCATGGTTGTGGATGCCTTGGAGCCGGGCCATTACGAGGAATACGAAAAGGCGAAAGCCGTCATCGCGCGCACGGGTGGCCGCCTCTCGCATGGCGCTACGCTCCTGCGAGAGCTCAAGAAACCGAGTGCCGTGATGCCGCTCGTGGGCGACGATTTGCGGGGCAAACGCGTCAGCTACGCCGATGGCCAACTCGATGTCGTGGATTGACCTCGATTTCTACCGGTTGTCGACTGTAACCAATCTCAAGAATTGCATTCCCAAGACATGAAACGGTTCCTGCTCCTGCTTCTCGCCCTTCTTGTCGGCCGCTCGATGCAAGCGCAGTCTCCCACGTCATACGCCAGTCGACTGCCGTTGGAAATCGTCAATGTGCCCACTTACGATTTTCTGGCCACCGCAAGGCAGCCTTACATCTTGCGCATGGACTTCGCGAGCCCACGCGTGAACCAAGCTGCGAGCTGGATGGAGTCCCAGAAATTCAAGCAGATCGACCTCGTTTTCACCCTGTATCCCAAGCAGCCCGCCGACTGGCGCGTGGGCTATGACAGCTTGATGGAGCGCCGGTTTCGCATGCTTGAAAGCCGCATGCCCACGGCCTTGCAAGACACCCATGTGCGGTGGCGGCTCGTGATCCAGACGGCTTGCAATTCGTTACGGGAGGCACAAGGCATGTTTCACGGCTTTGTGTGCTACCCAGATACCGACGAGGCGCCGCCGATCGCCCTCGACCAAATCGTGGAGACGCCGTGGAGCTATCCCACATTGCGTTTCGACACCCTGCAACTCCAAGAAAACCTGGCCATCGTGCACCAAATCATCGCTGGCGAAAAACAAAGTCCCGACAGCACCGCCATCAAGGTCCTGGACCGCCATCCGGAGTGGAAAAACGCGCTGGTGGTGGTGGACTGGACGGCGAGCATGTACCGCCAAGGCGCAATGGTCGTTCAGTGGCAGCAGGCCCACCTGGACGAGTCCCGCATCCGACATTTTGTGTTTTTCAACGATGGCGACCAAAAATACGACAACGAGAAAATCGTCGGTGAGACTGGCGGCATCTATGCCACCTCGGCGACGACGCTGCCCGAGCTGCTGCCGACGATCGAGGCCGTGACACTGGGCGGCGAGGGTGGCGACCACCGAGAAAACGACCTCGAAGCCTTGCTGGAGGGCATCGTAGGCTGCCCCGAATGCGAGCAGATCATCTTGATTGCCGACAATTCGGGGCCGGTGCGTGACATGGCCCTGCTGGAATTGCTGGATCTGCCCGTGCATGTCGTCTTGTGTGCGGTGTACAAAGACGAGATCGAAACCGACTACTTGGAGATCGTCGACTTTACCGACGGCAGCCTGCACACCCGCGATCGCGACCTGTATGGGCTTCAGGATCAATTGGTCAAGGGTATCTTGACGGTAGGGGAAAAACAATACACCAAGCGCCGCAACCACTGGGTGAAGTATGAGACGCGGTTTTGAGTAGACGGCTGGGAGGGCAAAATCAATCACCGGTCGCAAATGCTAGGGAATCGCCTGATTGCCAAAGGCGAGCGTCGGCGATGGCATCCCAGCAAGCTGTTTCTCCACGGATTTTCATTTTTTCCACAAGGAGCTTTTGTTGCGGCGCAAAACCGGCGCCTTCCGTACATTTGCCATAGCGCGGTCCGCAAAGGGCTGCCATTGGAGAGGATGCTGACACCGACATTTTCACATCGCGTTGGCCGAGGTTCATGCCTTTGGCGGCTGCATGCGGTGGCATGGCTGTTGGTCATCTTTTCCACGGGCTCGGCTTGGGGCAAGTATGGTACATACGTCAATGTCAAGTTTTTCTCAGCGGAGCTGACCTTGCCCTCGATGCCCGAGATGTACAAGCCGCTGCCAATGCCGCTGACGGAGGCGTCCTTTCGGCAGATTTACCAGCATTTTGAGGCGACGGAATATTATCCCCTGCTCAAGAAGGTGGGCGACTACCGCCGTGGCATGAACCTCAGTGATTGGCACTATTACGATGTGATTGCCAAGTATTCCGAACAGGTTTTTGCACAAGGCGGCCGCAATTTCCAGGTGCTGTTTCAGTGGTTCATCCTGCGCAAATCGGGCATCGATGCACGCCTGTTTTTCACGGCCGACGATGTGTATCTCAATGCAAGGTCGCGCGACATTGAGTTTGGCTTTTACCTCATCGAGCAAAACGGAAACAAGTATGCCAACCTCACGGCCAAGCGGGAAAACATCGTTTTGGACAATCTGAATGCCACGATGCCATCCATTTTGATGGATTCGGCGACGATGCCATTTGCCATGAAAATCTCGCAAATGCCGCGACTGGCGGTAAACGACACGATCGCAAGGCTGCTGGAGTTTGTGCACAAGGGCGAAAAACATCAAGTCTGGGTGAGTCTCAACAAGAATTGGCTGGACCTCATGGACACCTACCCCTATTACAACCAACGTAATTATTTTGAGATGGGTCTGAGCCGCGAGGCCGAGAATTCACTGTTGCCTGCCCTCGCCAAGCTAATGCAATACAAAACCGACTTGGAAAAGGTGCAATTGCTGCTTTCCTTCACACGCACGGCATTTTTTTACAAGGACGACAATTGGCGCTATGGCAAGGAAAAACCGATGACGCCCGAGGAAACACTGTACCACAGCTACAGCGATTGCGAGGACCGGTCGGCGCTCTTCTTTTATTTATGCCGCAAGCTCATTGGTTTGCCTACGATTGTCCTTGATTTTGAGACGCATGTGGGTGTGGCCGTGGTTTTGGAAGGCGTGGATGGTGATTATTACAAATATGAAAATCGCCGCTTTGTCTATTGCGAACCGACGGGCCCCCAAGACATTTTACAACCCGGGCAAATGTGGGAAAAGGTGCGCCAACAAACCGCCCGCATCCTCGTCTCCTACATTCCACAATGAACCCCAAACTCCGTATCCTACTACGCTGGTTGCCAGCAGCTTCATGGATGCTCATGATCTTTTTGTTCTCCAATCAGCCGGGCGGTGGCAGCGGCGCCTTGAGTCGCCTGATCATGTCTTATTTGGCGCGGGTGGGCATTGATTTCCAGGCTTGGTTTGGGGAGGATGCTGTCTGGGTCTTGCGGAAATGCGCGCATTTCACCGAGTACATGATTTTGTTTTTCTTGCTGTTTTTTGCGCTCAAGACGCATTTTCGCTGGCAATCGGCACGCTGGTTTGCGGCACTCGGCGTGCTCGTCTATGCTGCCTCAGATGAATTCCATCAGCGCTTCATTCCCGGCCGCGTCGCCGATGTGCTCGATGTGGCCATCGACACATCGGGTGGCCTCGTGGGCTTGCTACTATTGACCTTGGGAATGCTGATTTGGGCCCGTTGGAAGCCGCGTCAGGAGATCGTCTCACGCAGTAGCCAAGCCAAATAATCGGGATTGCCACCCACGATCGGTAGCGCCACGACGCAAGGTACCGTGTAGCTGTGATGCTGCTGGACCATCGCCGTGAGTGCCTGCAAGAATTCCGTTCGCGACTTCATGATCAGGATGGCCTCCGTCGAGGTCTCCAACTTGCCTTCCCACCAATAGATGGACGCCATGCCATCGACGACATTGGCACAGGCAGCTAGGCGGGCCTCGACGACCGCCTGCCCGACCTGCATGGCCTCGGCGCGGTCCTTGCAGGTGACATAGACAAAGAGTGGTTCCATCTTCCTATTTTTTCGTTGCAGAATGATAAAAGTCAAAACAATGAATGCAAATCTGCGCTTAATTTACACAATGAGTAAGATCAACGATAAAATTAAGGACCTGCGCATGGAGTATGCCAAAGGCGAACTCGATGAACGTAGCGTGCAGAGTGATCCCATCGAGGAGTTTCGCAAATGGATGGAGCAGGCGATCCTCGGCGGACTCACCGAACCCCATGCAATGACCTTGGCGACCTGCGACGCGACCGGGCAACCCAGCGCCCGCATCGTCTTGCTGAGGGGTTTCGATGCGCGCGGATTTGTCTTTTTCACCAATTACGAAAGCCACAAAGGCCAAGACTTGCTGGCAAATCCCAAGGCAGCGCTCTGTTTTTTTTGGCAGGAACTGGAGCGGCAGGTGCGCATCGAGGGCAGTGTGGCCAAGATTGCCGAGGGCGAATCGGATGCCTATTTCCATAGCCGCCCCCGTGAGAGCCGCATCGGCGCCTGGGCCTCCCCACAGAGTCAGGTGCTGCCCGACCGCGAGGCGTTGGAGGCGATGGTGCAAACGCAATATGACCGCTTCAATGAATTGCCGCTCGACCGCCCGGCGCATTGGGGTGGCTATGTGGTGCAGCCGACCACCATCGAGTTTTGGCAGGGCCGACCTAGTCGACTGCATGACCGCATCCGCTACCGCAGGGAAGGCGAAGCTTGGAAAATTGAGCGGCTTGCGCCTTGATGCAATGGAGAATGGAGAATGGAAAATGGAGAATGGAAAATGGAGAATGGAGAATGGAAAATGGAGAATGGAGAATGGAGAATGGAGAATCCCGCATCGGGATCGCCGCAGGCAATGGAGAATTGGAAATTGCTAATTGTTAACCACTAATCGGTGTTGCCGGAGGTGAGGCAATTGCCAAACCCATCACCCAAAACACCCCAATAAGGATCATTTTCCATTATCAATTATCCATTTTCAATTAATAATCCCTTGCCCATCGACTCCCATCTCAGCTACCTTCAAAAGCACGCATATTGCGCGCCGCAGATTGCTGTGCAACCGCATCCGCATTTGGGGATTGTAGTCGTGATGCCCTGTCACGACGAACCGGCCTTGCTGCGGACTTTGGAGCGCTTGGCGGCTTGCGAGCTGCCTGCTTGTGCGGTGGAGGTGATCGTGGTGTTCGGCGGGAGCGAAAGTGACTTGGACCATGTGAAGGCGCAAAACTTGCAGACATTTGCAAGGGGCCAATCTTGGAGTGGTGCCTTGGAAATTCCGCAAATCAGGTTTCATTTCCTGTCTTTTCTTGCGCTTCCAAAGAAGCACGCAGGCGTCGGCCTCACCCGCAAGATCGGCATGGACGAGGCAGTCGATCGATTTGCATTGGCAGACAATCCGCGTGGGATCATCGTGAGTTTGGATGCGGATACACTCGTGGAGCGCAATTATTTGCGGGCGATTGAGCAATATTTCGAGGCGCATCGCAAAGTCGACAGTTGCTCGATGGCGTTTGAATTTCAGGATGAATTTGCGGGGAACCCAATGCAAGCCGAGGCGATATTGCGCATCGAGTTGGCGGAGCGGATTTTGGTGGCGGGCTTGCGCCATTGCGGGCATCCCTACGCGTTTCACACGCTCGGCGCGGCCATGGCGGTGCGCACGGGTGCGTATCAGGCCCAGGCAGGCATGAACAAGCGCAAGACGGGCGAGGATTTTGATTTTTTGCAAAAATTCATTGAATTGGGCGTGCATGGGGATTGTGTTGCGGCGCGGGTTTATCCTTCGTCGCGCATTTCGCAGCGCAAGCCCGGCGGCATCGGGCAGCGTGTCGCGCTATATTGCGCTACGCCCGATCCTGATTTTCCCGTCTTTGCGCTTGAGAGTTTTGTGGAATTGGCTGAAGGATTAAAAGGCGTCAAGACTTGGTATGCGCTTGGCCCAGAAGGCATCCCACAGATCTTGAACGCATTCCCCCCAGGCTTGCACGCCTACATGCAGGAAGCCGGATTCCTCAAAGTGATCCCCGAGATCCAGCGCTACACCAATTCGGAGGCCGCTTTTGAGAAGCGCTTTTACAGATGGTTCAATAGCCTCAAAACGTTCCAGTATTTTGCCTTTTGTCGGGATCGATTTCATCCCGATCAGCCAATCTTGGCGGTTGGCAATGCGATGCGGTCGTGGATGTTGGGAGGCATGCAAGCCGAATCCAACCTCGGCTTGACCGAACTGCTCAAGTGGTTTCGGATGCGCGCCGAGGAGAAATGATTACCTGAAAGACAATTGCATGCGTATCCAATTCAGAGAGGAGGACGCATCCAATGCGCGCATCACCTTGCATACAATAGCCGTCGCATCGAGACCAGCGTGGCATTGAGCGCAGCCTCGTCGGGCTCTTCAGCCAATGCGCTTTGGGCAAAAAGGACGTCGATTTCGGCTATGCGGCGCTCGGCCGTGGCCAGCAATTCGTCGTAGTCCTCATTTCCTTGCCGGATGCGCAGGAGCTCCTCGCGGTTGGGGCGGCGCACGTGGATTTCACCGCCCGCAATCTCGGCGGCCATGTCGAGCAAGCGGAATGTATGCATCATGTTTTTGGCATCGTAGTTCTTGCCGTGCGCGATCGTGCCCTGGTAGCGTGCCTCGTTGCGCAGCGCCACCCACTCCCAATAGGCCTTGTAGTCCTTGCAATAGATGGTGTAGCCGTCTTTGTTGAAGGCCATGTGGGCGGCAACCTCCATGCCCTTGGGGATGGAGCTGAGCGAGACATTGTTGGATTGGTCCTTGGCTGCGATGCCTTTGAAGCCCAGGCGGGTCTGTGCTTGCGGGCCTCCGTAGACGAGCGCATACATGTCGTGCATGTGGGGCACGTTCACGAGTCCGCAATCCTCCTGTGCCCAGCCGCGTTGCGCGAGCCAGTCCAAAACGGGCACAGAGCCCTGTCCCTCAGGGACAAAGCAGAAGTCGAGGATGCCCTTGCGCTTCTCCTCCATCGGATTCACGACCTTCTTGTTAAGTCCGCGCGCCTTGTAAATCTGGGCCTTGGCATAGCCGGCAAATGCATCTCGGCAGAGCTTGCTCAGCACTGCCTCGGGCGTGATCATGTCCATGACCGGGTCGCGGTGCAGCACGCAGTCGGCCGGCACGGCCAGCAATTCCAGCACCGTCGGATTGTTTTTGATCAGCAATTCCACAAAGCGGCCGAGCTCATAAAAGACGACGTCGTTTTTGTCGTCGGCGACCTGCGGCACGTAGTGGAGGCCATACAGCGCATCTTGCGGGAGCACAAAGACACCACGGATGTCGGTGTCGCTCGTGGGGGTATTGAGGCCATAGGCGTGGCTACCGCTGATGGCTTCAAGCAGGATGAGGTTTTGGGAGCGGAGGTCGGCGAGGGTGAGGGGCATGGTTTTCACATCGAATTGAGCAGGGATTAAAATTGAAAGGATCAGTTTATGACGTCTGTTTATGACGCTTCATGTAACAAAATATGTTCCCATATATCCCGCCCTCAAGTGCCTCCTTTGTGTGAGAAATGTCAATGTCATCCCCCAATTTGCTAGACCAAAGTCCTTCAGAAATCAATTTTGCAGCATGTTCATAGAAAATCCCGTCCACCGAAAACAGGGCGATTTTCTCAAAGTCTGTTTCCCATCTGTCGTCCAAACATTCACTAAAGCCAACAGTTTGGTAGGCTTCCTTGAGTGCTTCAATTGTAGTATCCTGCCTCGCACCTGTTGGCCAATAGTATTCAAACCAGTTGGGCTCCCACCATTTTTGCTTGTCGCCAACTGCCCAAGCAATACAGTTGTAATCGTTTGTGGCTTCGCTGGTCTTGCTTATGTTCGTCAAGTTAGTGTTTGGAAACCAACGGTTTAAGGCCAGTAGCTGTTTTCTGTTGCCCATTTGATCCAGTGTTGTTTCATTTTCTCAATATTCCCTCGATCTTCATCAGGGACGGGATTCGCACCAGTAATCTCCATAAGGGCGCCAATCCAATGGTCATTTTTCTTAATCAAAGACTCAAGGATTAACGGAATGGCTTTCGTTCCCAAGCCAATAATTTTCTGATAATAGATATTTGATCGTGGATTTGCCTTAGAAGAATATGGAGGGGTCGTTTCCTTCCATTTTTGATGGTATTCTTTGAATTGCTCGCGCAGCAAATCCTGTTCACTTTTCTCGATGGCTGCTATTTGGATCCCTTGCAACAGCTGCTGTGCTTCATAGCGCTGAAAAATGAAATCCACAAACGCTGAAATTTCCTCAGCCTTTTCTTGAGGGAGATCGTTGATCGCCTTCACTGTGCGTTCTATGATCAACTTTTTGGTCATGCAATTCCAATTGAAATCAAAAAATAGCAACAAGGGAGGACCCCGCGATAGAAAACCAAGATTTTGATTGGCTTTTGCGAGCGAATCCGATGTCCTTGGCTCAAGTTTACTGAAAATGCACGATTTCCGCAAGGTGTTGACCAAAATCACCCCCACCCCGTATGGAATTCCTCCATTCCTCGCACCTACTCGCTAAATTTGTCGTTTTACCAAGATACCCCATGAAAAAATCGATTTTGATCTTCTTCCTGAGCCTCTGGACATTTGTCCGGTTGCAGGCCCAGGATCCCATCATCGCCAAGTCGACGATCACCGACGTGACCGTGTTCCTGAGTGGCGCCCAGGTGAGCGAGGAGGCCAGCGTCTCCCTCAAGGCGGGAGACAACATCCTGCTGTTCAGTGGGATGGCCAAAAACATCGACCCGCGCAGCATCCAAGCGGTCGCGCCAGAGATCGTGCTCATCAACTCGGTGCGCCATGAGGTCAACTACCTCAAGGAGCAAGTAAACAGTCCGCGGGTGCAGCGCATGCAAGACAGCCTCAAGCTCATCCAAGAAAAACTCGAAGTCCTCAACAACGAAAAAACCGTGCTCACCACCGAAAACACGATGGTGATGGCCAACCAAAGCCTCGCCGGCGAGGCCAAGGGCGTGAGTACAGACGAGTTGCGCAAGGCCGCCGATTTTTTCAGGACAAGGCTGCGCGACATCGCCGACCGCTTGCTCACCAATCGGCGCGCAAGCGAGAAGCTCGTCGAGGAGCGCAACCGCATCAACCAACAACTTCAGGAACTCAATTACAACGCCAACCAACCGAGCAACGACATCGTGGTGAAACTCAGGACCGACTACGCGCGCACCGTGCGGGTGGGCATCCGCTACATCGTGCCCGACGCAGGCTGGACACCCGGCTATGACTTGCGGGCCAAGGACACCGACAGCCCGATCACGCTCGATTACCGCGCAGACGTATGGCAAAATACAGGCGTACCTTGGAACGATGTCACGCTCACGCTTTCCTCCGGCGACCCGCAGCAAGGCGGCACCAAGCCCGTGCTTGCACAATGGAATCTATTTTTCTCGACCCCTTATGGCCGCTTGAACACCATTACGGAGGGCATTCCCGCCGAGTATGGGGACAAGGAATCTGAAGACCTTGAAGAGGATGAAAAAATGGCCAACGAACGCCTAGTCCTGGGCAAGGTAACCACGCTCTCTGACTACACCGTGATGCGCAATACCGCGACGACCGCCGAGTTTGCGATTAGCGTGAAACAAGACATCCCTAGCGATGGCAAAAAACAGCAGGTCTCCGTGCAGTCAGCGACCTTGCCTGCTACTTATGCGCATTATGCCATTCCAAAGCTGGACAAAGACGCCTTTTTGGTCGCCCGCATCACGGGTTGGGAATCGCTCAACCTCTTGCCCGGCGGCGTCAACATCTTTTTTGAAGGCACTTATGTCACGCAGGCATTCCTCGACCCGACCAATACCATCGACACGCTCGACTTCAGCCTCGGCCGCGACAAGAAGGTCATCATCGAGCGCAATATGCTCAAGGAC
>JANMIM010000023.1:0-4629 GCA_031375795.1 Bacteroidota bacterium | reverse complement strand
CGGTGTCGGCAAGGAGGGCAAATGGCAGGTCGTATTTCTGGGTGAATTTTTGATGCGCCTTGCTGGCGTCTGGACTCACGCCGAGCACCACAAACCCATGGTCGGCCAACAATTGGTGGTTGTCTCGCAGGTTGCAGGCCTCCTTGGTGCAGGTCGGGGTATCGTCTTGCGGATAGAAGTACAAGATGACTTTCTTGCCCTTGAAGTCCTTGAGCCTTACAAGGTTGCCGGCTTGGTCGGCGACTTCAAAATCAGGGGCTTTGCTGCCTGCTGCCAGCAATGTGATGTTTTCAGACATGTCGATTCTCTCAAATTTGGATTGACGCGAAGCCCAATGGGCTCAATACGTAATCGTAAACGTCGCTTGGGCGAGATTGTTTGCATTGTCAAATGCCATCACGTGCAGCACATGCCGCTGCCCCCCTGCAGGATGCCGCAGGGTGTGGGTGATGGTGCTCGTCTTGGCGTCAAACTCAAACAATTCCCAATTTCCGTCGATGGTGCAGAGGATTTTTTGCGTGTTGATGCCGCTGAACTCGTCGGTGAGCGTGAGGCTGATCGTCTTTTGGCTGGCTGCCAGGCTGGCTCCGTCCTTGATGTTGAGGGGTTTGATCTGCGGGCAAGTGCTGTCGGCCATGACGCAAAACGTTCCAAAATCGGCCGATGAGGCGACAATGCTGCCATCTTCCTTGGGTTCCTTGCCGACAAAGACCCAGCTGCCGCCTTGCATGCGGGCCACGACCATGTGGCTGCGGTCGCCCTGCTTGGTGGGATTGAAACTCAGGACCATGCTTTTGAACAAGGGCTTGTCCATGCTACCGACTTCATACAAGTCGCTGTAGGCACGGCTGCCGCCGGGCCGCCGCTTCACGTGCAAGGGCAGGCTGTCAAAGACACAGCCTGCAGGCAGAAACACCTGCAACTCGCCCTCGGCGACAAGATTGTCCTGCCCAGGCGTGACGACTTTGCCGATGTGAAAATCGACCTTGTGGCCGGCGACAGGGTCGGCCACAAAGATGGGTGGCTTGCTTTGGTTGAGGTCGAGCAGGTACACCAGCTCGTCGTTGTGCAGGTAAGCGGGCAGCAGCTTGGAGGTGCTGCCGTCGAGGTAGGCGACGTCGAGTCCCGAGAGTTGGCGGGTCACGGGCTTGCTCATGCGCAGCACACACACATTGCGGTGCATTGCGTGGCGCAGGGATTGGCCATTGCCGCCAGCGAGGGTGCCGGGCAGGGTCGCGGGTCGCTCGCGCTGCACGTTCACACGCAGGGTGCTCGTGTTGCGGTAGCCATCGGCCAACTCCAGGCGCAAGTTGTGCACGAGGTCGTCGTGGAGCTCGATCAAGCCGCCGAGCTGTCGCTGCGGGAAGCACGGCAATTGGTTTCCCGGCTCGATGTAGCTGCGTTGGTATTTGCGGCCCGACTCCTTGAAGTGCTGGTAGTCAAAATGTACATTGATGTAGCGCTTGTCGTCAAAGCTGAATTTGTCCAAGACAAAGTCATAGATGAGCTGCTCGTCGAGGTAGAGCTTGGCATAGTTGATGCCGCAGCTGTTGGCAGCGGCGTCGAGTTGGTCAAATCCGTCGTATTCCAAGCCGACCTTGCCCTGCAAGCGCACGACATCGACCACGCGGTAGTCGCCGTTGGCACCCTCTGGCTTCAATTCCAATTTTTCGTAGCGGCCATTGGCGCGGCTGTCGATCGTGATCGGCTCAAAGGCGATGCCCGTCAATTGTGGCTTCTTGTGGTCGGCGACAAACGGCTGGTAGTAGTGGAGCGGATTCATGATGTGCTCCTCTGGATCCCGGATCTCAAAATGCAGGTGTGGCCCCGAGGAATTGCCCGAGTTGCCGCTGTAGCCGATCAATTCGCCTTGGCGCACCGGCATTTGCCCCTCGTCCAAATAGATCTCTTGCTCGTATTGCTTGCTGGCATATTGTTTTTGGTAGACCAGGTCCTTGATCGCGGGGACAAAGTCGCTCATGTGGCCGTAAACGGAAAATTCGCCATCGGGGTGGCGCAGGTAGATGGCCTTTCCAAAACCGATGGGGCTCACCTTGATGCGGTAGACATACCCGTCACGCACCGCGAGCAAGGGCTGCCCGATGCCGCCATTGGTCTTGATGTCGATGCCTGAGTGAAAGTGGTTGCTCCGCAATTCGCCAAACGTCCCGGCCAGCATGAAAGCCTGCCCAGCCATGGGAAATCGGTACGGCTGAGCGGGTTGCGGAGACAGGCTCATGGCAGGGACCAATCCCAGCAAAAGCACAAAACCCATCCAGAAGGGCAATTTTCTAAGCCATCCTTTACCTGACATAAAAATCCAGCAGTTCCTTGCCTTCCAAGCTGGCTTGCAAGCGGTCGCCGACATTCACCTTGCCCACACCCTCTGGCGTACCTGTAAAAATAAGGTCGCCCTTGTCGAGGGTAATGAATCGTGTGATGTATTCGACGAGGATGTCCAAGGGGAAAAGCATGTTGCCGCTGAAGCCAGATTGGCGAATGGCGTTGTTTACGCGCAACTCAAAGTGCAGGTTGTTGTGCCCAGCGATTTGCCGGGGGTCCAAGACTAGCTCTGAGATGGGGGCCGAACCGTCAAACATCTTTGCGAGCGTCCATGGATGGCCTTTTTTCTTGATCTCGTCTTGGAGGTCGCGAGCCGTGAAGTCGATCCCCAGGCCGATGCCGTCGATGTAGTCGAGGGCAGCTGCACGCGACACCTGCTTGGCTTCCTTGGCAATGCGGTAGACGATCTCACACTCAAAATGCACGTCTTGACTGAAGTCAGGATGGATGAAATCCTGGTTGTTGCGCAGCACTGCTGTGTTGGGCTTGAAGAAAATGAGCGGCTTGTCTGGGACCGCGTTTTGCAACTCGGCAGCATGCGCGGCATAGTTGCGACCTACACAGATGATTTTCATGGTTTTAAAGATCACATTTGCTGCTCACAGGCAATCCATCCAGCGGATCGAGCAGCGAGACGATGGAGTCGCCGACCAGGTATCCCTTTTCGCCTTCCCACACGGTCACTTCGCTGCCCTTGCATTTGATAAAGGGGTTGGAATTTTTGTCGCTGGGCTCGAATACCAAGACCCAAGCATTTTTGTCGGCATCGTACCGCAACTTGTAATTGCCCTCGCACTTTTCGGGCACCAGGCCAGTCCCAAATGCGCTTTTCTGGACCCGGTGGCCAGTGTAGCGACCGTCGTGGCCGATCTCCATGCGGTGACGCAGATCCTCTGAGCAATAGCGGCCCGCCAGCACAGCCTTGACCTGCTCCTCGCCCGGATGCTCCTTTTCAAATGAACAAGCTCCCAGCACCAAAACGACTACCAGGCCTACGAGCAACAACCATGGTTTTTTCATCCCTAGTCTCAACATTTCTCAAAAATAGGAAAACGTGTGGTTTTTGCCAAAGTCCTTGCGCCTCGGGGCAGGTCGATTGCCGGAAAATCATGGAGAGTGGCTTCCAGCCCTAAGCCCGTGCAGCTTGGAAACTGGCAAATTTTGAACGTTCCTGGGCCAGATGCCGATCGGTTTGCAAACTGGCACACATACCCTCGCCATCCACTCCAAAGCGCTCCCGCATCCATGCCGAGGCGATGTCGGCTATCCGACACAGGAACCAAGCCGATCCCAAATCGACCACATTTTGATTATATTTGAATGCTCGATCATGGGTCGAAGCGTTTGCAGGCATTTGCCAACGGGAATATTATGAGAAAAACAGCTTCAATTTTAGTACTCAGCCTCGCTGTCGTGGGAGCGATTGCGCTGACCACACCATGTTGTGTGAAACCTGACAATCAGGCGACTACCGACAACAATGCCTATGTGGCCATGTTCAATCAAAAACTTGCCGACCTGCCAAAATGGGACGGTGAGGGGGAACACGGCTATGACCAGCCCGACATGTTTGCAGCCTTTGACAACCTCAAACGCATGGATCCCAGCACGGGCCAGGTGCCAGCCGACGGCCTGAGCAATGCCTATGCCTACTTCTTGGAGGAATGGGGATATCCGGCAGTGAGTGCAGAGACCAATACCAACTATGGCTTGACTTGGGATGAACGCGGGCCCTCCGGGATCGGCGGACGCACGCGGGCCATCCTTTGGGATCCCAATTCTGCCAGCCACAAGGGCTTTTTTGCAGGGGGAGTCGGTGGCGGCCTCTGGCATACGGACGACATGACCGCAGCAAATCCTGTATGGACGCAGGTGAGCCCGCTCTACTCCAACGTTGCCGTGACCTGTATCAACTACGATCCATCCAACACACAGGTCCTCTACTTTGGGACGGGCGAAGGCTGGAACAATGCGGATGCGATCCGTGGCGCGGGCGTCTGGAAATCCACAGACGGCGGCGACACTTGGGCCCAACTGGCATCCACAAACAATTTTTCATTCTATTATATACAAGGCATCGAGGTCACCTCGACGGGCGTGCTCTATGTTGCCACCAAAAACGGGCTGTACCGCTCAGACGATGGTGGCAACACGATGAACAAGGCTCTGGGAACCAATGGATTTGGTGCGACCAGCGACTGGATGACCGACATCGAGCAGGCTGGCAACGGCGACCTCTTTGTGGGTGTGAGCGGAGCAGGTGTCTACAAATCGGCGGCATCCCTC
>JANMIM010000761.1:0-8385 GCA_031375795.1 Bacteroidota bacterium | reverse complement strand
GGGCCCATCGAGAGCGACATCCATGGCCTGAACCTCGACGACGTGGAGCGTGTCGAGGTGATCAGGGGGCCGGCATCGGCTTTGTATGGAAACTTCCCGATCCTGGGCATCATCAATGTGATCACACAGACGGGCAAGTCGCTCGATGGCGGCAAGGCATCGATCGAGCAGGGCAGTTTTGGCAAATGGCAGGGGTCGGCAGCCGTCGGCAAGTTGCTCAAAAGTGGCCTCGATTTTAATGTCGGTATCCGTGCAGGCAGGATCGGCGGGCAAAACCTCTATTACCAAGAATACGACGACAGCCTCAACAACAATGGCATCGCCGACCACCGAGATGGATCGCGGTTCTATGGCATCAACGGAATCCTCTCCTACCGCCACCTGACCTTCAAGATGCTGCACACCTGGCGCGACATCGGCGTGCCGACCGGGTCTTATGGATCGATCTTCAACGACCCCCGCAACAACACCGTGGACAGCTACAGCTTTGCCGACCTGAGCTTTGAGCATGACCTCGGGTCCAAGCTGGCATTCCAGGGCCGCGCCTGGGTCAATCGTTTCAATTTCTTGGGTGAATTTGCCTACGATAGACTCACCGGCGGCCTGCAAACGGAGAAAACGCTGACCCTCAAAGGCTGCGCCGAGGCCCGGCTACGCTGGGACGTGACCGCCAACAACCGGATCATGCTCGGTGGCGAGCTCAACCAGCACTTCTATGCCCGCTACAACCTATTCTACGAAAATCGGGAGGTCTTCAACCAAAATTTCCCCTTTCGCACCTTTGGCATCTACTTGCAAGACGAATACCAGCCCTTGGAGCAACTCACGATCACGGCCGGCTTCAGGTACGATCGCCTGTACCTCGGTCGCAATGCCATCACGCCGCGATTGGCCGTGAACTTTGCGCTGAGCAAGACGACCATGATCAAGGGTCTCTATGGTGTCGCCTTCAGGGCCCCCACGATCTATGAGGTCAATGTCGGTTTTGACGGCTACATCCTGCCCAACCTCGATCTGCGACCGGAGTTGATCCAGAATGTGGAGCTTGTCGTGGAGCAGCGGTTTTCCAAACAATTCTATGGGGTCGCGTCGTTTTATACCAATCGCTTGATCAACCTGATCGAGCAGACGATCGTGACCGACTCGCTCCTGCAGTTCCAGAATATCTTGAGTGCCGGCGGCTATGGTGCCTCGGCGGAGTTCAATGGCCGCATGGACAATGGCCTCCATTTCTACCTCAACTATGGCTTTGTCGCGATGCGCAACCTCGAAGGCGACCAATGGCTCACCAATTCTCCGCGCCACATCGCCAAGGGCGGCGTGGCGATCCCATTGCCATGGTACCTGCGACTCTCGCCAGAGATCGTCGCCCAAACCGCCCGGCGCACCGTCTACGACACACAGACCAAGCCTTTTTTGCTGGCCAATGTGAACCTGCTCTTCGCTCCGCATTTCAAGGGCGGCGCAGCGGTAATGAACAGGTTTCAGCTAGCGTTCAAGGTGCGCAACCTTCTCAACGCAGATTACCGCTACCCGGGGGGTTTTGAGCACCTGCAGCCCGCCATCCAGCAAAATGGTCTCAACTACAATTTGAAATTGATGGTCGACTTGTTTTGACCCTTTTCAGAATGTCGGTCAACGTGTGAAAGAGAATCATGATCGGTGATTTTGGCACCATTGGTCGAAAAAACAGGATGTCGATCTCGTATTTTGTTAGTTTTGTCTTGCTGAATATCCAACCTTTTCGTGCAAGCTTTTGCTTGAAGAACTTTTGAAAACGCCTTTGTCCAAGTTGAATTCTACCAATCCGTATGACCGGACCGATGGCCCATTTCATGGATTGTCAGCAAACAACGACCACGCATCGGGTACCGCCCGTCGTCGCTCAGGCATCGTTTGGGTTTTCAAAGCCATACTACTCTTTCTCGTGCATTTTCTGATTGTAGACGACTTGCAATCGCAGATCATCGAGGTGCCCATCGATTTGCAAGTCCCTCTTTTTTTGAAGGCAACGACCTATGACCGCAACTTTCCCGCCAAGCTTCAAAAAAACGGCGTGTTGCAGGTAGGCATTTGCTACCAAGAGAGAAACCGGATTTCCATCCAGGAAATGGAGGCATTGGAAGCTGAATTGTCGAAAAAAGTGTCTGGATTCACCATCCAGTTGACGATGATATTGGTCACCGAGACCGAGACGTTTGAGCGGCGCAAAGAGTGGCAAGAATTGACCGCGCTCTACATCACCTCGATGCGGGGCATCAAGCTGGACAAGTTGCTGGCGCAGACCCAAAAACACCAAGTGATCAGCGTATGCACGGATCAAAACCTGGTGGGCAAGGGCGTGACCATGGGTTTCGAAGTCGTGGGCTCACGGCCTAGGTTTGTCATCAATCGTGACAATGCGATCGCCGAGGGCTGCGATTTCAGTGCGCAATTACTCAATTTGGCTACGATCCATTGAAATGAACAGCGCCAATCCCAAATCGCCCACTACGCTCCGCTGGTACAACTCGGTACGTACCCGGTTTTTCATGGCGTTTTCGGCTTTGGTGGCATCGATCGCCATTTTCATTTACCTCTACTTCCCAGCCAAGTTGCGCGACCAAGCACTGAATGGCACCAAGGAGCAGGCGGCATCGTTTGCAGAGTTCCTCGCATTTTCCATGATCCCGGCACTGGACTTTGACGACCCTGTCTCTGCACAGGAGGCGATGAAGGCGGTACAGCTCAATGAGTTGGTGACATTTGTGGCGGTCTTCAGGAAAGACGGAAGCTTGCTCTCCTCCTATGGCGACATCAGCAGAGGTGGTCCAGACTTGGTATCTACCACCGATGGCCACATTTCATCGGATGGAGCGCTCTGGATGACATCGAGCCCGGTCTCCAAAGAGACCAAATCGATCGGCCGTGTATTTGTGGGCCATTCGCTGAGCAAGATGGAGGCCGACGTGCGCCAGAGCCAGCAGCTCATCGCCCTCATCAGCTTGATCACGCTCGTATTTGGAGTCGGATTTGTCTATTGGGTGAGTTCGCTGCTCACGCGCAACCTCAGCAACATCGTGACCGTGGTGGACCGCATCGGCGCGGGCGACTTCAGCCAGCGGGCGGTCGTGGCCTCACAAGACGAGGTCGGCATCCTGGCTGCTTCCTTCAATACCATGGTGACCGACCTTGAGGCGTCTACAGAGGCCCTGCGCAAGCGCGAGGAGCAATTTCGCAACCTCGCCGAGAGCATGAACGAGGGTTTGCTCCAAATGGACCGCGACCTCATCATTCGTTATGCCAATCCGCGATTGTGCAGCATGCTGGGCCGCCATGAGTCCGACCTGATCGACAGGCACTTTGCGGTCATTTCTGGCGACAAGAGCCTGCCCGACTTTCAGGGTGAAAACGATCTGCGGCAGATGGAATTGCAGGTCAAGGACAGCCAAGACAAGCTCCTGTGGATCTTGCTGAGCTATTCCTTTTCCACCGACTCATCTGGCGCCGACAGCATCACCGCCATCTTCACCGACATCACGGTCCTCAAGAAAACCGAGCGCGACCTGGTCTATAAAAACCGTGAGTTGGACACATTTGTCTACAAGGCCTCACATGACTTGAAGGCGCCCTTGTCCTCGCTGGCCGGCCTGGTGGACATCGCGATCACCGAGCTGCGCGACGCGCAAGCGCAGCAGTACCTGGGCCTCATCAACCGCACCGTGCAGAAGATGGACGATGTATTGCTCGGCTTGCTGGAAGTCACTTGGATCAAGCAGGGGTCATTGGACCCGACTGAAATTCACTTGGGCGACTTGGTGCAGACGATTTTGCGCTCCATCGAGCATGCACCGGGCTATATCACGGTGAGTTTCCGCATCACAGTGCCCGAGCGCTACATCGTGGTGAGTGACATCAAGATGCTCAGCTCGATCCTGCAAAACCTCATCTTCAACGCCATCAAATACCACCGCGACGCCGGCGACGACAAGTGGGTGGCCATCACGATCACCGATTTCCCCAAATACGCGCGCATTTCCATCGAGGACAATGGCCCGGGGATACCAGCCATGGCACAGGAAAAGTTGTTTGACATGTTTTACCGCGCCAGCAACAAGAGCCAAGGCTCTGGCCTGGGCCTCTACATCGTCAAAACCTCGATCGAGAAGATGGGCGGCAGCGTGACCTTGCATAGCGAGGTTGGCGTCGGCACCGAGTTTGTGGTGGAATTGCCCAAGGGTACGCTGCCAGAGAAGCCGCTGGTGGAGGGCTGAGGGGGGCGAAAAGACGGGGCAAACACGAATCTCAGGTTGCAATCCAGCTCAGGAGCATCAAGCCATCGCGACGGCTAGAGCCCATTCAAAGCCCCCACAAGGCCAAAACCTCACCCATCAAACCGCCCAAAATATGTCTCGGGCCGCAATCCACGCAACTCTGCCCTTACCGCTTCGCTCACGTCCAATCCGGCGATGAAGGTCGCGATGGTGGCCTCGTCGAGCTTGCCTTTGCCACGGGTGAGGGCCTTGAGGGCCTCGTAGGGGTTGGGGTAGTTTTCGCGGCGCAGGACCGTTTGGATGGCCTCGGCGACGACAGCCCAGTTGGCTTCCAGGTCGGCGGCGATCATGCTGCGGTTGACTTCCAGCTTGCTCAGGCCCTTCATCAGGGATTGCAGGGCGAGCCAGTTGTGAGCCAGGGCCGTGCCGGCGTTGCGCAGCACGGTGCTGTCGGTGAGGTCACGTTGCAGGCGGGAGATGGGCAGCTTGCGGCTCATGAACTCCAGCAGGGTGATCGACACGCCGAGGTTGCCTTCGGCATTCTCGAAGTCGATCGGATTGACCTTGTGGGGCATCGCGCTGCTGCCGACCTCGGTCGCCACGACCTTTTGCTTGAAATAATCCTGCATCACATACAGCCAAATGTCTTGCGACAGGTCGATCAAAATGGTGTTGATGCGCTTCACATTGTCAAAGATGCGGCTCATGCCGTCGTAGTGGTCGATCTGCGTAGTGGGCCGGCTACGCCTCAGTCCCAGGGTCTTGGCAAGGAAAACCCCCGCAAAGTCATGCCACTTGATGTCGGGAAACGCTGCATAGTGCGCGTTGAAATTGCCGGTCGCGCCGCCAAACTTGCCGGGGTAGTTTTGCTGGGCGAGCTCGTTTACTTGGTCGCCGAGCCGGGCATAAAACACCATGATCTCCTTGCTGAGCAAGGTCGGGGAGGCTGGCTGCCCATGGGTGCGCGCCAGCATGGGGATGTCCTTCCACTCCCCCGCAAGCTCCTCCAGGCGCTTGAGCACGTCGCGCAAGCCGGGCAACATCACGTTGTACATGGCGTCGCGCAGCATCATCGGGATGGCGGTATTGTTGATGTCTTGCGAGGTGAGACCGAAGTGCAGGTATTCCTTGGCCTCGTCCAAGGCGGGCGAGATGGCCGCGAAACGCTCCTTGAGGAAGTACTCCACCGCTTTCACATCGTGGTTGGTCACGATCTCGATTTCCTTGACCCGCCGGGCATCCTCGATCGAGAAGTTTCGGTAGAGGTCCCGCATAGCAGGAAACAAGGCCTCGTCGATCGCCTTCAAGGCCGGAATGCCCTCCTCACACAAGGCGATGAAATATTCGATCTCGACCCTGACCTTGTAGCGAATGAAACCCATCTCTGAGAAATATTCCGCCAACTCACGGGTCTTGTGGTGGTAACGGCCATCGATGGGCGAGATTGCTGTGAGTGCTTCCAACTGCATGCTTTGAGCGATTTGGGAAAACGTCAAAGATAGCAAATCAGCGGCAAGCGGCATGCGACCAATTGCGAATTGGAGGTGGAATTAACGAAAAGTCTTTGGTCAAGGTGCCGAAACAAGGGCTGAGGCGGTATGCCCATGCTCCAATGCGTCGCCACACTCATGAAAGGACTGGTCCATCGCCACGGCGGCAGCCCTGAAAACCGATTGCCGGTCACGGTGACTCCAGCCGATGAGCTGGTAAAAATGGCTGTTGCTTTCAAACACCGAGAGGTGATAATAGACCTCCATCGGCGACTGCTCGTCGGTCACCGCGACATACATGTCGGCCGTCTGGCATTGCATCCCATTGATGGCAAGGGTGTCACGCTCGCTCACATGCACGGTGTCAAAGGCACTGCCGATCGTGGTCTCGACAAAGTGGGCGTAGTCGCCGAGGGAATACTTTTCCTTGAGGTAGGCGATGTCTTCCTTGGGCTCTTGGATGCCCATGAGGAAGTACCCACCACGCTCATCGGCATATTGCAAGGGGGCAAACTCGTGCAAATCATTGCAGGGACGGAAATTCGCAGGGAATAGTAGCGAAAATTGATCCTCTACGTCTAATTCACGAACTTCTTTCATATGCCCGCGATTGCAAGCGCTCAAGCAGGCTAGCAACACGAGTGCTAGGATGGTGACATTTTTCCTCATAATTCCGCTACAAAATTACGGAATAGACGGGCCGCAGGGAAGGTTTCCGGAGATGGCGGTGGCTAAAAGGTTAACCGAAGGACAGGCCTTCGCCCGCAAAGCGCTGACTACTTTCACGTTAGCCCGATTCTTGTAGACTCAGTTTTTCCCTTTGAGTTGCTCGATGGCTGCCTTGCATCGCTGCTCCAAGCCAGCTTGGTAGTCGTAATCGTCGTAGCTGAGGGCGATTTGATACTCGCGACGTGCCACTGCGAAGTGGTTTTGAGCCTCCTCCAACCTGCCGAGGTAATAGTGCGCATAGGCCTTCATCCAAAGATTGCGGCCCGGTTGCGTGGAAAAACAAGCGACATAGCTGCCGGTCGCCAGCCGTGTGGAGTCCAATTCCTGCCAGTTGCGGCCCAAGCGGTACCAGAGCTCGCAGCGCTCATTTTCAGAGCATTGGGATTGGCGCTCCTGGATCGGGGCGAGCATCTTGAGGGAACGGAGGTAATAGCCGCCATCAAAGAGGTTGCGGGCGGCTTACAGCTCCTTCTCGGTGGCGTTGGGCTCGCGCACGAGGTAGATCGCCGCCTGCGACAGCGCATATTCGTCGACGTCAAAGGTCGAGCTCTCGACCTTGGTCAATTCCAGGAAGACGGCGCGCGATTCCGGGTAGCGTCCCAGCAGCACGAGCGACATGGCCTTTTTGTAGATGGCATCGGCATACAGTGTCTTGCCATGGTACAATTGCAGGAAGCGGTCGATCTGCGCGATGCACTGCGCATATTCCAAGCGAAAAAAATGGGCCTTTGCGCGGCTGTAATACCAAAATGGCAACTCGGCCGCCTGCTTGTTGGCGGCCATCGGCGCCTCGCGCGCCTCCACGAGCGCGATGGCATCGTCCACGCGCCGCGCTTCCAGCAGGCCAGAGAGCAGCAAGTAGTTGGCGACTTTGCTGTTGGGCTCGGCCTCGACCAATTTCCTCGCCCTCGCCAGGGCTTGATCGGGCTTGCCGAGCATGTTTTTCTCAAAGTAAAACAGCATCAACGTCGCCTCCTGTGGCAGCAGGCGGCTGCTTTTGGAGGCGATTTCCAGCTGACGCATGCCCAGCTGTAGGTTGCCATTGAAGCAGAGGACGTTGCTGAGCCACTTCATTTTCTTGGGTATCGCGCTCATGGCGACGTTGAAAATGCCCAGCAGCTTCAATTGCTCCTTGTTTTGTGGGAATACCTGTGAGTTGCGGTAAATGAGCGTGCAAGCGTTCTTGATCTCGAGCGCACTCGCGACGGTCTTTTTGTCCATGGCCTTGACGGCACCCCGCAGGAAAAAAATCTCGGCTGCAATCAAGTCCTTCTCTGGATCTGACTCGGGCAACTGCTCGATGACCTCCAAGGCTGCCTTGCTGTGGTCCCAAAAGGCGGTCATCAGCTGTGCGTCCTCATGGATCAGGTAGCGCACAAATAGGATGCGGGTCTGGTAGTACCATTTGAGCTTGGGCTCGGTCTCCTGGAAACTGAGGGCGGTGGCTTTGTCGAGCTCGAGGTGAATGATCGCACGCTCGATGTCGACGCTGCGGCGCGTATTTTGGGACAAGACCGTGCCTGTGGATGCTGCCAGCAGCATCCCGATCCACACAAGCCCACGCATCAGCGCATTGGTCCTCAATTTACCCTTCGATCATTTATGAAAAAGGCGTTCCAATCGGGAACGCCTTTGCAATCTATTTAGCCACGGGAACTTAGACGCGCTCGGCGTCTTGCTCCTGGAATTCTGCAAAGAAGCTTTGATCGACCAGCATGCGGCCGCAATTCTCGCAGAACAGCAATTTCTTTTTCTGCCTGATCTCCAACTGTGTCTGTGGAGGGATGATGGCAAAGCAACCACCGCAGGCGTCGCGGTCGGTGGAGACGATGGCCAAGCCGTTGCGCATGTTGCGGCGGATCTTGCCATAGGCATCGTTGATGCGCTTGTCGACCAGCTTGCTGGCCTCACCG
>JANMIM010001439.1:0-3628 GCA_031375795.1 Bacteroidota bacterium | reverse complement strand
CTCCTTGCCGTCCACCGGCACATAGTCGGGATCCAAGGCAGGCAGCATGCGCCCTGTCTGCATCGTGCCACGGCTCCTGGTTTGGACGATATTTGACTTGCTGCCTTGCATTGCCACTGAGTCTGCGCCTTATTGGAGGTTTTGGGGTACAAAATTGCCCTCCTTGAGGAAGAAGGGGAAGACGATGTTGTTGCGGGTATTGGTGGACTTCACCGTGAAATCGATGGTGATGTTCATGATGCCCTCGGTGATGCGGCCCAGGTCCACGACCACGGCGTTGGTGCTGATGCGCGGCTCGTAGTCGGCGATGGCGTCGGTGATCATGGACTGGATCATGGTCGCCGAACCCAGGTCGATGTTCTTGAAAAAGTATTGGTTGATGCCGGTGCCATAGGTCGGCTGCATCAGGCGCTCCCCCATGTTGGTGCCCATGAGCACATTGAGGCTGGTGATGATGCTGGCGAGGTCCTTGGTCATCAGGGTTTTGCGGTTTTGCACATCAAACCCCGGCGGGAATCGCCAGCCTTGTCCTAAGAAGTCCTTGTTGATCGCCATTTTCCTAGCCCTCCTGTTTTAGTTGATCATCACCATGGCACCCTTCACACTCGTTTCCCCACCCGACGAGTACTCTGCCGTGGCGCTTCCGCTCACCTTCATTTCCGTGTCTGCCGTGAGCGTGACGGTAAGGCCCTTGCCCGTGAGGCCATTGGTCGCGGTGATGCCCACGTCGGCAGAGGAGTTGATGGTCACGCCCTGTGTGCCGCTGATTTTCACATTCCCATCGGCCGTGAGCTCGATGTCTTTGGGGCTGGTCATCTGGATCCCTGAGCTGGACATCAGCACCTTGTTGCCGTTTTGGTCCTGGATGGTGATGTTTTGGTTTTGGTCACTGAAGATGATCTTGTTGGCACCGGGTGTGGTGATGGTGAGGTTCTTGTTTTGATCGTCAAACTCGATGTAGATCTTGGTCTGGCTGTAGATCGCCTTTTTGGAGTTTGGGGCGTCGGGCGTGTAGGGCGGTGTCTTTTGCCCGCTGTACATGCTGCCGAGGATGACGGGAAATCCAGGGTCATCGTTGAGGAAACCTACGATCACCTCGTCTCCGACTTCGGGCATCCAAAAAAAGCCTGCCCCATTTGTGGCATATTGGTTGCCCATGCGTGCCCAGAGCCCGTCGCCCGAGGGGCTGATCACCGGAATGTTGATCTGCACCCGGGTCTGGTTGTCGGGGTCGTTGGCGATGGCCTTCACGGTCGCATTCACCAGCCCTCGCACGCCCGGCAGGAGTCCCGCCGTGGGTGGCGCGGTCACATTCACCTTGTCTGCAAACCAATTGTCGTCGATGCCCGTGCTCACCGTCGTCCACCATTCTCCCCCACCGATCGCGTGCTTGATGCCTGAGACAAACGCGTCGCCGTTGAACCGCGCCCCGATGCCTGCCAAGGTGATGAAATTGCCGGGCACGATGGTGGAGTTGCCGAGGATCTTGACCGAGCACACGATCTTGGCGTAGCGGCTGCGTGCCAACTGTGCACTCGCCCAGGATGTGAGCGGCGCATTGGGCAGGGGGGCAGTGGTGGACAGCAAAAAGGCCGATGGCGCCAGCGAACTGGCGAGGGTATCGCCGCTGAGGTTGCCTTGGTCGGGGATGGAGGGCGTGGAGGCCGAGGCATTCAGGATCGCTTGGCTGGTATAGTCCCAGCCCTGTGCGCTCACGCCTTGCAATTGGCGGCGGGCATCCATGCCCGCCGAGAAGGCAAATATATCCATGCCATAGGTGAGGGTGGCCACGCTGGAGCCCGACTTGAATTGCTTCACGGCGACCGTGTTTTGATTGGTCGAGACATACATGCCATTGGCCTCGGCGCGGGTGAGCATGAAGTCCCAGTCGGTGCAGTAGTATTGGCTGAGCTCGGGCCAGGCGTAGGAGGTGGAATCCACATCGGCCGACACGCCGCTGTAGTTGCCGATGAGCGCCGACATGATGTCGCTGTCGGTTTTGGCGGTGTAGTAGGCGCTGTTGCGGGCGATGGTCATCTGGTAGGAGGCATCCTTGGCGACGACAATCAGCACCGAGCCTTGCCCGGGCAGGCCCTGCACGGTCTGCCCTGTGACGACGCCCTTGAAAATGGTGCTGTTGGTGCCGTTGAAGCCGGCCTGGATCTCCAGCGTATTGCCGGGCACGAAGGCGCTGCCGTCGCTGATCGGGAAATCCTGGGACGCCGGGTCGCCGTCCCGAATGGTGATCGTGGCCGTCGTGACGCGGCAGAGTTCGTTTTCGACAACGATGGAGATCACATCATAGTCCTGGGCAAATGTGCTGCCGCTGGCCAGGATTTCAAAGGTCGGGAGGTCGTTGGGCGATGCCATGGTCACTTTTGGATGAGTGGGGGAAAATTGAGTTGGGTGCCATTGGCGAGCTGCCGCACTTGGTTCAGGCGATTTTGCCGGGCGACGACCAAGTAGTATTTGGGATCACCATAGATGTTGTAGGTCATCTGCGAGAGCGTGTCACCCGCCGCCACGGTGCGGGTATGGGTCATGTCTGGGGAATTGTTGCCTTGCGCGGCCTTTTGCAGCGACTCGCTCGTCGCAAAGGTGACCGTGGCCTTGGCCCGCAGGGGGTCGCCCGTGGGCGACACCAGCGGATAGTCGATCGAGAGGTGGGTAAGCACTCCCCTGAACGAAAAGGAGCCCCAGACGATCACCAGGTAGTTGGGCTCATGGATGTCGCCGTTGGGCTTCATCGTGAGGTTCTTGAAACTGGTGATCTGGTCGGCCACGCTCACCCCTTGCAGGCTCGTGGGCGTGGTGGAGACCAGGCCCGTGCCGTCAAAGACGAGGTGGAGCGTGAGCACGCCCGACTCGATGCTGTCGAGCCGCAACTTGGTCGTGAGCCCGCCTTGGGTGGAGCTGGGCGAGTATTTGATGCTGAACTCCTCCTTCCAACTCTCGGGATTGATCTGCGCCGTGAAGTCTGCCCCACCGACAGGGTCGTTGTAAGCATCTGACTTGTAGGCCGTGATTTTGAGTTTCGTGAGCGCCATCTTGAATCGCAGCTTATCGGTTGAGACGATCACGCAGGCTGTCGCGCAGCACGGGCATCATGCCTTGCATCAACAATTCCCGCTCCTTCGCCATTTCCTGTCGCAGGGTCTTGAGGGTCTCGTTGCCATCCTCAGCCCCTTTGACTCCGCCGGGCAGGAGGCTGGTCTTGATGGTGAGGAGATTGATGTCCAGTGGCATTTCAGTGTATCGTTGAATTGATCAAAATTACGAATCGGGAGCACATGACTTGTGCCACCACCAGTGGCATCGGCCGGCACCTGCAAACGGGACGCATCGGCTACCGCCGATGCTCAACTCACGCCCATGGATGAATATGCCAATACCATCGTCTCGATGACGATGGCATTCTCCATCGAGTTCAGGCCATCGATCTCCCACTTCTTGGGCCAGACATTGTTAAACGTCCAGGACATCATCGTCGATCCATCGCCATTCAGCAAATTCACCTGCACTTGGATGGGCGTAAACTTGAAATTGTTGATCGCATTCTCCATCCATGTGCGCACACTGGAGCTGATGAGCAGTCCCCGCTTCAGGGTGAGGTCCTCGACCCTGACGC
>JANMIM010001348.1:0-2009 GCA_031375795.1 Bacteroidota bacterium | reverse complement strand
CCAAAAAGTGCCCTTGACGATGCCAAATTCATTGCGGTGGGCAGATTCCCCGTTGCGCAGCGCCTCATTGGCTTCCTTGGTCACCTGGATGTCTGGCTTGCCGGGCAGGGAGATGAACAGGTTTTGCGCCACCGTATAGGCGACGCCGTGCTGGGCGCTGAGATCGACGTTCTCGCCGGCAGCATTGAAGTTGGTGACCTTTTCGACCTTTTTGGCGACCCAATCATACTTGCAAACCGCGCCTTCGTTCATGAACCGAAATGCATTGCCGCCGATGAATTTGATCGCTGGAAACGTGGTCTTGGTCGCGATGCCGGCGGCTTGCAGGGCTTTGTTGAAATCCGCGAGTGTACAGAGCACCTCGCGTTTGGTACTTGCAGCCTCGCCAGCAAGCAATTGCCATTCTGAATCCACCTGCTTCACAAAGGCAAATTTCTCCGTGCCCGGGAGCCAATCCAGCTGCGCCACACGCTCAGGAGCCAGGCTACGTTCCAGCAAGACCGACTCCTCGGCGGTAAAGGTTTTGAGTTGTGCAAACGACAGGCTGCCGATCAAGGCGATGGCCAACAACAAGATGTATTTTTTCATTTCCAATAGGGATTGAATCCGGGACCAAAGTAACGCAATCCTAAACAAAATTGCCCTCACAGGGAGGGCAATTGTTGCTAATGTATCGGGGCGACGCTTATTCGGCGCTGCCTTCTTCCTTGGCGGGCGCTTCTTCCTCACCCTTGCTGAGCTTGGCTTTCTTGCCCTTCTTGATTTTGATCTTGATCTCGACGGCTTTTTCATCCAGGTCTGCCACGATCGAGTCTCCCTCGCTCAGGCCCTTGAGGATTTCGTCGGCGATCGGGTCTTCCAGGTATTTCTGGATGGCCCGGTTCAATGGACGGGCACCAAACTGCTGGTCAAATCCCTTGTCGGCGATGTATTCCTTGGCCTTGTCGGTGAGTTTCACCTCAAAGCCCATGGTGTTGATGCGCTTGAAGACCTTGGCGAGCTGCAAGTCGATGATCTGGAAGATGTGCTCTTTTTCCAGGGACTTGAAGAATACCACATCGTCCACGCGGTTCAGGAACTCCGGACGGAACACCCGCTTGAGCGCACCCTCGATGAGGCTGTTGCTTTTCTCGGATGTGCTGGAGGCACTGGCGCTCTTGAAGCCCACGCCTGCGCCGAAGTCCTTCACCTCACGTGCACCGACGTTGGAGGTCATGATGATGATCGTGTTTTTGAAGTCCACGCGGCGGCCAAGGCCGTCGGTGAGGATGCCGTCGTCGAGCACCTGCAACAAGATGTTGAAGACATCGGGGTGGGCTTTCTCGATCTCGTCGAGCAGGATCACGCAGTAGGGCTTGCGGCGCACCTTCTCCGTGAGCTGACCGCCTTCTTCGTAGCCGACGTAGCCGGGAGGCGCTCCCACGAGGCGGGAGACGGTGAATTTCTCCATGTACTCGCTCATGTCGATGCGAATGAGCGCCTCGTCGGTATCAAACAGATAGCGACCGAGGGCCTTGGCCATTTCCGTCTTGCCGACACCGGTGGGGCCGAGGAAGAGGAAGGAGCCGATCGGCTTGTTGGGATCCTTGAGGCCGAGGCGTGAGCGCTTGATGGCCCTCACGAGCTTCTCGACGGCGTCGTTTTGCCCGATGATGACCTTCTTGAGCTCATCTTCCATCTGCACGAGCTTGCTGGCCTCGCCTGCAGCGACCTTGGTGACGGGGATGCCCGTCATCATGGAAACCACGTCGGCGACGTCGTCTTCGCTCACCGTGTAGCGGGTGGTCTTGCTCTCCTCTTCCCACTGGATCTTGGCGCGCTCGAGGTCCTCGATGAGCTTTTTCTCCTGGTCGCGAAGGCGGGCTGCCTCCTCGTATTTCTGGCTCTTGACGACCTTGTTTTTGAGTTCGCGCACTTCCTTGATCTTCTCTTCCAGCTCCAAGATGGTCTTGGGGACCTGGATATTGTTGATGTGGACGCGGCTACCGGCCTCGTCGAGCACGTCGATG
>JANMIM010001344.1:0-2591 GCA_031375795.1 Bacteroidota bacterium | reverse complement strand
CGATCATCTTGGCAAGCTCGCGCATGCCGGCGGCCATGCGTCACCTGCAGTCGGAATTGGGGATCTTGCATGCGCCGCTCGTGTGTTACAATGGCGGCTACATCCTGCATTTCCCTGATGGCGAACCGGTTGTGCTGCACTCGACCTTCATCTCGGTGGCGGTGTGTCACGCCATCGTGGACCTCGCGCGGGGCACGCAGGTACACGTGAGCCTGTACCACGCCGACGAGTGGTACGTGCCCGCACAAGATTTCTGGGCCGACCGCGAGGCCAACAATACCAAGGTGCAGCCGACGGTGGCCGATCTCGATGCCGTGCTCGACGACTGGGAGGCACGCGGCATCGGGGCCCACAAGGTGATGTGCATGGGGCCCGCCGAGGAAATCGAGGCGGTCGAGCAGCACTTGGCCGCGCATTTTGGCAATGACCTGAACCTGTACCGCTCCAAGCCGACCTATCTCGAGATCGCCCACAAGGCGATCTCCAAGCGCACCGCCTTGCAAATCCTGCTAAACGAGCTCTATGATTTCCAATGGGCGGACTTGGTGGCCTTTGGCGACAACTACAACGACATCGAGATGCTGGAGGCCGTTGGCCTGGGCGTCGCGGTCGGCAACGCCAAGGATGAGGTGAAGGCGATCAGCAACTGGGTGGCGGCTCCCGGCAAGGAAGACGGGGTCGCACACACGGTGGAGCGCCTGCTCGCGGGCGAGGACCCGGCGCATTGGTGAGTGGGAGGGGTTGGGGATGAATCAAAACGCCCACCACAGCGGGCAGGCGTCGACGCGAAGGTTCGCAAAGCCCACGGGCACTGCAAACCTTCGCATCCTGAAAATCAATCCATTCTGAGCCTTTTGGCAAGGAGGCGCCTATTGCACAATCAATCTTTGCTGCAATTTCTGGCCCTCGACGTTGCCCTTGAAGATGTAAATTCCCGGCCGAAGCATGGAAATGTCGATTGGCGAATTGCTTGAAATGTCCACCGTCACTTGCATCACTTGCTTTCCCGTGAGGTCCTCAATCGTAAGCGTCGTCAATCCTTCAAATCCGCAGACGCACAGATTCACCGTGCCATGGGTGCTTGGATTGGGCCACACCCGCAGGCTCGGCACCTTGGGCCCGACGAGGGTCGCAGTGTGGATTTCTGAAGCGAGGCTCTCCCCCTCTGCGCCCACGGCACGCACGCGGTAGTAAAACAAGCCATTGCCCGGCGCGATGTCGCGGTAGGCGTGGGCATTCCCGTCCCCTGCATTGACATGGCCCACTTTGGTGAAGGAAAGCCCGTCTGGGCTGCGCTCGATGTCGTAGCCGATCTGGGCGGATGCCGTGCCCATTTCCCAATCGAGTTGCGCATCGGCCTCCACGGCAGTCACCTCAAAGGACGCAAACTCGATCGGTAGGGGCTGCACGGGAATGAAGAAATAGGCGTAATCCAGGATCGAACTGCCGCTGCAGTTGCCATCCATGACCGTGCCGACGATGGGATCGGGCGCGGCTGTCCAGTACAGCGCCCTGTTATCGGGGCCATCGTTGCTCCAGACCAGCACGTTGTCGACGATCACGGTCGCCAAGCCAGTGCTCATCACGTAGATAAATGTGTATTCGTGGAACAGGTTGTCTTCGCTGATGGAGTGGCTGGTGTTGAAGGGGCCATAGTCGATGAAGCCACCACTGCCATCCTCGGTGCGATAGCTGATGTAAAGCATGCTGCCCAGTTGATAAAAGCTCGTGCCACCGCGCACAAAAAAGTCGCTGCGCGTCTCAAATTTGCGAAAGCGAAAGGTCATGCCCATCTCGGGTTGGTCAAAAAGGCTCGCGAGATTGGGGATCGTGAGGTCAATGCCTTTGGTACCGCCACAATTGGCGCCGATGTGGATCTCCCCGATCCCATTGTCGATCACATCGGGATCGATCGCGGTTGCGTTGGGGCCGATGCTGGCGTCGGTATAGGTGGGGGAATTGAAGTCGAAGCGGCTGAAAATCGTCTGTGCAGACAGTTTGCAAGACATCCAAGCGACTAGGACGATGAGGGATACGGCAAAACGGGTCGACTTTTTCATAACCAAACTCCTTTGCTTTTAATGAACGATGAATACAATTACCAATGTCAAGATCGACAACGAAAACGGCCGCTCCTATCCAATCAGGCCCTCCAATCTCACAGGTGAAACTTAGGCTTGTGCAATTTTGTGCGAGTTTTGAAAATTTCGATCTTCGTTGTTTTTGTCTTGCTGAATGCGGTTTTGATGTAATCTCGCGCAAGATCGCAGGGGCAGATCATGTTGGATTCTTGCACCAAGTCATTGTGAGGATCGTAAGGTGGGGGCTGTGATTGCGGGCAGATGCGCTGGGCGGCGCATTTTGGGGATGATTCGATTCCTTGCCCTGCCGAACTTGTCAGGGCAATCGCTCTTAATTTCGGTTCTAGCGCACAATTTCAATATTGGACCCCAATTACGCCCGGAACGGGCCGTCGCTCGGTAGCCCGGTGCGGGAGCACCGGGGTTTCAACGCAAAACACGGTCACGCTGCGCCGCGGCGTACCGTCTCTTTCCGCCCAATTCAATGTTTCGCACAGAGGCGGCCCTTTC
>JANMIM010001297.1:0-1926 GCA_031375795.1 Bacteroidota bacterium | reverse complement strand
GGTAATTCGGCTGCTGGAACTCGGTGACTTTCTTGCGCAGCCCGCTGGTGCCGGGCTTCTGGCCTGCAATGGGTGCCGTGGGCACGCTGTGGACGGTCATCTTCTCCCCCTTCTCAGACGCTCTCGAACAGCAGCACGCATTGCGCGGGCAGGTCGAGCGGCGATTTCATCGGTTTCTGTGGGCCAAGCGTGGGCCGCGTGGTGTCCAGGATCAGGCGCCAGCCGGGGGCGGTGTCGGGCAGGGTCAGCACCTGCGCCTCGCCCGCGTTGAACACGGCGAACAGCGCGTGAGTATCCGGCCCCCCGGCCTGCGCATCCGACCGGATCTCGACCCCCAGACAGCGAAAGCGCGCATCATGCCAGTCGCCCGGCTCCGGCTCATGCCCATCCGGCCTCCGCCAGATTACATCGCGCAGGCCATCGACCTGTGCATCAGCGCCACGCCGGGCATCGCGGCAGGCGTCTTCAACATCGGCGACAGCATGGAAAACTACACCAAGGCGATGATCATCGATGAAATCCTCCAGCAAGTGCCGGGCGGCAAGGTACAATACGGCGCCCAACCCGATACCGACAACCGCAACTACCGCGTGAGCTTCGACAAAGCCTACCGCGAATTGCACTTTGTCGCCACCCAACGCGTCCCCGACGGCATCCGGGAAATCATCCTAGCCCTCAAAAACCGCAAAATCAAAGATCCATTCTCCACCACCTACGAAAACTGCTGACCAAAATGCCGACCCTGAACGCCCAGCTCATTCTCCATTCTCCATTTTCAATTTTTCATTGACAAAATGATTCTATTGTCAATCCCCAACCTCTCCGAGACCGAGCAAATGACGGTGGCCCGCGCCATCGAGTCGGGCTGGGTCTCCACGGCAGGCCCCGACATCGGCGATTTTGAACGCAAGCTCGCGGCACTCTCCGGCGTGCGCTTCGCGATCGCCGTCAACAGCGGCAGTGCAGCGCTCCACCTCGCCCTGCTCGCCCTCGGCGTCCAAAAAGGCGATTACGTCATCTGCCCCAACCTGAGCTTTGTCGCCACGGCGAATGCCGTCCTGCATGCCGGCGCCGAGCCGATCCTCATCGACGCAGCGCCCGACAATTTGCAGCTCGACCTCGACCTGATCGAGGCATTCCTCCGCGACGAGACCGAATTCATCGATGGCCAATGCCGCCACAAGGCCACGCAGCGGCCCATCCGCGCCATCGTGACGGTGCATGTGCTCGCCGACTTTTGCGACATGGACCGCCTGCTGGACCTGGCGCGCAGCCGGGGCATCCCCGTCTTGGAGGATGCTGCCGCTGCGGTCGGCGCGAGCTACGAAGGCAAGTCGGCTGGCAGCATGGGCCTGATCGGGACCCTGAGCTTCAACGGCAACAAGATCATGACCACCGGCGGAGGCGGCGCCGTGCTCACCAACGACAGCCGACTCGCCGACCACATTCGCCACCTCGCGGCGCAGGCCAAGTCCTTCCCCCTGGAATACATCCATGACGCGGCCGGCTTCAACTACGGCATGCCCAACCTCAACGCCGCCCTCGGGCTCGGACAACTGGCGCGCCTGCCCGAGTTTTGGGCGCGCAAGCAGATGATCCGCGCCGAGTACGAGGCCGGCTTCATCGACGTGAGGGCCCTGCGGCTCGCGCCTGCGGGCGACATCCACCGGCATTGCGGCTACTGGCTCAATTGTGTGTTTACGCCCGAGGCGCGACAGCTCGAGGCCTATTTGGAAGCCAATGAGATCCAAACCCGCAAGCTCTGGGTGCCGATGAACCGCCTCCCGATGTATGGGCAATGCCAGTACATCCAGCGCGAGGACCATAGCTTCAGGTGGTATGAGGAGTCCTTGTGCCTGCCGTCCTCGACGGGTCTCAGCGACGACGACCTCGCCTTCGTGATCAAGACCGTGCGTGCTTTTTTTG
>JANMIM010001225.1:0-3074 GCA_031375795.1 Bacteroidota bacterium | reverse complement strand
TGTAATTTCCCTGTCCATCGACGGGCGGCTGCCAGATTTCGACAGTGCTGTAGGCCCCGGCGGGACGCGCCAAGCCATTGTTGAAGACCATCATTTGCCCTGCATACTGATCGCCTGCCGGCGCCCACTGCACATCGTGCATGCCAAAAAATACTTGGTCGTTGGCGGTGCCGCGGTCGTACACCTGCGGATTGCCAAAACGATATAGCAGGTCACCGCCCTTGCCGGAATTGCCGCCTGCATGGCTTGCGGCCTCTGCGGTCGTGGTGCTATGGTCGATGACCCATACCTCGCTGAAGTTATGGATGCCAATCACAAGCTGATCGAGAGCCGCATTGTAGGCCACTGAATTCACGTGCAGCCAATCCCTGAAATTTGTCGAGCCGGGGAGCACGTAATTGAGGTTCACCAACTCGGGATGGTCTGCGACCACGCCAAAATTGGGTTTTGTGTTGTCAAAATCCTGCACGAGGTGGTCCCAAGCATGCCATTTCCAGACGATGTTGCCTGCTCCGGGCGTAGTAGGCTCGACCTCGATCAAGTGGTCGGGCCACAGGCGCTGACCAAGGATGCTGGTATCGCGGCCCTGGGCGATCGCCTCGGCCCTGGTCTTGAGCTCCCACGCCACAAACACAATGTTCCCATTGGGCAGCGGATAGGCATCGTGGTGCTGGGCGTGGTTGGCGTCACTGTAATTGTAATACCACGTGACGTTGCCGCCCCAATCCACCAATTGCACGCGGCCCCCAAGGCCCCCTGCATTAAAATTGGTGTTGGCGATGCGGCCGGTCTGCAGGAGGTTGCCATCCTCGAGCAAGCGCACACAATTGCCAGGGGTGTAGCCCGTGGCCCATTGGTGCACGGCCCGCCCGCAATTGTCGAGCAAATACACTCCGGAATTGGGAAGTGGAGCAAGTAAGGTATAGCCGTCGGTCGTGCCCGCGTCGTATCGAAATAGACCCACGGTCTGCTGAGCTGCGATGTCTTGGCACCACCATGTGGCACAAATCACAATGAACGAGACCACTCGATGCAACCGAATATGCTTCATTTCTTCTCCCTCAATCCATGGATCAATCTTGGACCTTGACAAGCTTAATGGCCGTCGATTCTCCTTGCAGCCTCAAATAATACAATCCCGCCGGCAGATCGGTGGTGGAGATCGCAACCTCCCTTGCTGAAATACGCTGCCGCAGCAAGGTACGTCCCTGCTGGTCCACGATCGACAATTCCGTAGGGGTGGATTTGGGACGCATGACGCTGAGCGAGCCGCAAAATGGATTGGGTGCGACTTCAAATCCTACTGCCATGGATCCGCCATCCTCACTGCTGCTCAAGCAATTGGCTGGCAGCGGCAGGGGGTTGCCCTCAATGCGGTCGCCCGGCGTCAAGGTTTGCCCTGCGAGTCCCGGATAATTGGGCAGGTAGCGGTAGGCACGAAAAATATTGTTGTTGAAAACCGAATCCCCTTGGTTCAGGGGCCCCGCTGGCACGACGGGATTCACGTAGGACCAAAGCGTGTTTTGCAGGGAGTCCATTTCAAAAATGGTCCCTGTGGCGCCCTCGCACACCAAGGTATGATTGCCGGGAAGCCGTTGGAATCCCGAAATAATCTGGGAATAAAAATTGGGGATGTCTTGGTAGGTCCAAGTAGGCGCCGCCGGGCCATAGGGCTGGCCGGGATTCAAGACATAATTGCCGTTGTCGGTCTCTGGGGCAAAGATCTCCAAGGTGGAATATGGACCTGCCGGGCGTCCATTGCCATTGTTGAAAACTTGGAGCATTCCTGCATACATATCCCCATCGGGCACCCAGTCGATGTTGTGTTGGCCAAAGAACTTTTGGTCGGCCACAGTACCCCGGTTGTAGGTCTGGGGGTTGCCGTAGCGGTACAGGAGGTCGCCGCCCTTGCCGAGGTTGCCACCCGAATGGCTGGCGGCCTGCGCGGTGGTCGTGCTGTGGTCGATGAGCCAGATTTCATCGAAGCGGTGGCTGCTCACTGCGATCTGGTCGAGTGTGGCATTGTAGGCGATGCCGTTGCAGTGCATCCAATTGACCTCGGAGGTGGGGTCGTAATAGTTGAGGTTGATCAATTCGGGATGGTCGGCCACCACGCCAAAATTGGGTTTGGTGCTGTCAAAATCCTGGACGAGGTGGTCCCAAGTATGCCATTCCCAGACGATGTTGCCATTTCCGGGCGTGGTGGGCTGCACCTCGATGAGTTTGTCGGGCCAGAGGGAGGCGCCGAGGGTTGCCGGATTGCGGCCTTGTGCGACCGCCTCGAGGCTGTCCTTTTTTTCCCAGACGGTGATGAGCACATTGCCATTGGGCATGGGGATCACATCGTGGTGCGCCGCCTCGGTGGCGCTGGATACGGTATAGTGCCATGTGACATTGCCTGCCCAATCGATCAGCTCCACACGGCCGCCCAATCCGGGCTGGGGAAATGCGGCATTGGCGACGTAGCCCGGGTGCAACAGCAATCCATTTTCCAAGAGACGTGCCGATACTCCGACGCTGTAGCTGCTAGGCCACTCGTGCACCTTGCGGCCACAATTGTCGATGAGATAACTTTTCGTGCTACCCAGGGCCGCAAAGAAAGTGTAGCCATCCGTCGTCCCAGCGTCGTTTTGAAATAGGCCGACCGTCTGTTGCCCATGCAAAGGGAGCGACAGGCAGGTAGCAAAAAAAGCAAATGCAAGCAACTGAAGGTAGATTCTCATTCGCATAATACCCATTTACGTTCCAAACACAGTCGCATGCCATCTGCAAATTCAAGCTGCTGGCTGCGACACATTGTAAATCTAATGCATTGAAGGCATCAAATCCAATAGGCCACTTTCCAAGTTTTGCCTGGCTGGTCGATGCTAGGCGGCGTGCCAGCGGCCCGAGCGATTGCTAGGTTGCAGGCTTGGGAATTAAATTTCAATAACTTCCAACATTATGCTTGTCTTTTTGGCCCCTGACTTCGTTGCAAAATTGGTCCGTAGCGCTGCTACGAACCAATTTTGCGCCTTGTCAGGAGCCAAAAATCCTACGCATAAAAGTTGGAAGTTATTGAAAAATCATTCCTT
>JANMIM010001189.1:0-4487 GCA_031375795.1 Bacteroidota bacterium | reverse complement strand
ATCATCCTTGCGGTATGCAGCAAAAACACCGAATCCGTCGCCAAGGAGCCCTTTGAAAAGCACCCCGACATGGTCTTGCGCCTCGACGACATCGCTGTATTTGTCGCCAATTGGGAAAACAAGGCCGACAACATCCGCCATATCCAGGAGATCCTCAACATCGGCTTCGACAGCATGGTCTTCCTCGACGACAATCCCGTCGAGCGCCAGATTGTGCGCGAAAACCTGCCGACGGTGACCGTCCCGGAATTGCCCGAGGACCCTGCCGAGTACCTCGAATTCCTCTATGGCGAAAACCTCTTCGAGACCGCAAGCTACTCCAATACCGACGCCGAGCGCACCCGTCAATACCAAGAGGAGGCCAGCCGCCACCTGCTGAGCAAGCGCTTCACCAATGTCGAGGACTTTCTCAGAAGCCTCAACATGACGGCTTTCGTGCGTCACTTCCGCGAATTTGACGTGCCGCGCGTGGCCCAGTTGAGCCAACGCAGCAACCAATTCAATCTGCGCACGGTGCGCTACACCGAGGAAGACATCAAACGCATAGCATCCGACCCCAACTACCTCACATACGCCTTCAACCTCGCCGACAAGTTTGGCGACAATGGCCTGATCGCGGTTGTGATCCTTGAGAAGCGCGCCCACGACGAACTCTTCATCGACACTTGGTTCATGAGCTGCCGCGTGCTCAAGCGCGGCATGGAGGCCTTCACGCTCGCCACGCTTGTGGAGGCGACACGCTCACATGGCTACAAGCGCCTCGTGGGCGAGTACATCCCGACCGCCAAAAATGATATGGTGGCAGGGCATTACGAAGGATTGGGATTTGCGGAGCAGGATGGGCTTTGGGTCTTGGAGGCGGATGATTTTGAAGCCACGCCCTTTTTCATCGAGACGGTGGGGGAATAACCGATTCCGAAGCTCCGTTTTTGCGAAAAAAGGGGAAGGGATGCGTGCCGTTGGCAACCATTTCAAAAGGAAACGTTACCTTCGGGCAAGGCGCTGGTAAATGCCCTCAGAAGCTTCGCCCGCACCCATATTTCACCTGTTTGTCCAACCTATTCTTCTGTATGACGAGGTATCAATGGATCCTTTTTGTGGCGATGGGCATGATGCTAGCCGCTTGTTCCGACAAAACCGTCACCAAGACCCTGTACGGGACTTGGGACCCGATTTTGGAGGCCGCCGACACCGCCAAGGTCTGGGTCAAGACCACCGAAAACTACCTCATCACGGTCTCTGGAAAATGCGAAGAAATCGAGGTGACCAAAATGGAAAAGGGCGACCTCGCCAATCCAGATGTGCCGATGGAGGACGCCAAGTGCTTTGGCGACCGGGATCAGTTGTCGTTCTTGGACCCGATGTACCGCGGGGTGCGCTACGATTTGAAGCTCGACGCGACCAAGGACACGCTCATCGGAACGATCTCGACGCTGCAGGACGGGCAACCCGATCCGCATCCGTTCAGGATCAAGTTGCTGCGGATCTGATGGATGCGGTGGTCTTTGGACGGGGCCACGCGATCCTGACCACACATTATTTCGGTCCCCAGCACCACCCACACCGCAGTTTTTGGTAACTTCGCCGCTCGGAATTGCAGCGATTGCAATCGATTGCATAAAAAATCACAGATTAGAAGATATGAGCAAGGAAGAAATCTTGGCCAAGTTGCAAGTGGTGTTTCGCCAAGTTTTGAACGACAACAGCATCGTGCTCACCGAGGACACGACCGCCAAGGACGTCGCCGGCTGGGATTCGCTCTCGCATGTGATGTTGGTGGTGGACATTGAGACGGCTTTCAAGAAGCGTTTCAAGGCCCGCGAAATCCAAAACTGGCAGCGCGTGGGCGACATGATCGCTTCATTGCAAAACGGCTAATCCCCCAGGAGGTCACCGATGGTCTTTACCTCCTTTGTATTCTTCATTTTTCTGCCGATTGTCTTTGTGCTCTATTGGTTTGTCTTCCAGGGCAGGCTCAGGGCGCAAAACATGCTGCTGCTCGTGGCCAGCTACTTTTTTTATGGCTGGTGGGATTGGCGGTTTTTGTCCCTGGTGGCCTTCAGCACCGTCCTCGACTACACGATGGGCCGCCTCATCGGGGCGCAGGAGGATGAACGCAAACGTACATGGCTGCTCTGGACGAGCTTGGGCATCAACCTGAGCTTCCTGGGATTCTTCAAATACTACAATTTTTTCGTGACCAGTTGGGTCGATGCCTGGGCCTCGGTCGGGATCGGGATGCCCGATGCCACGCTCAAGATCATTCTGCCGCTGGGCATCAGTTTTTACACGTTCCAGAGCATGAGCTATTCGCTGGACGTTTACAAGGGCCGCTTGGAGCCGATCAAGGACTTCTGGAGCTTCGCGACCTTCGTGAGTTTTTTCCCGCAGCTCGTCGCCGGGCCCATCGAGCGTGCGGTGCATTTCTTGCCGCAGGTCACGAAAGCGCGCAAGTTTGAGTACCAAGCCGGCGTCGACGGCGTGCGGCTGATGCTCTGGGGCATGTTCAAAAAAGTCGTGATCGCCGACAACCTCGCTGTGATGGTCGAGGGCATCTATGGCAACCATGAGCATCTCTCCGCACCGACGCTGGTGCTCGGCGCGATCTACTTCACCGTGCAAGTCTATTGTGACTTCTCGGGCTACAGCGACATCGCGATCGGCGTTGCGAAGCTGTTTGGCTTTGACCTCATGAGCAATTTCCGATTCCCCTTGTTTGCCCGCAGCATTCCCGAATTTTGGTCACGCTGGCACATATCGCTCACCACTTGGCTCAATGACTACCTTTTCACCCCCGTTTCCTTGTCGCTGCGCAATTTTAGGAAATACGGGATCGCCATGGCCATCGTGATCACCTTTTTGGTGTCTGGTTTCTGGCATGGGGCCAACTGGACATTTGTGGTTTGGGGATTGATCAATGGCTTGCTCTTCATGCCCTATGTGATACGTGGCCGCCTCACGCAGCGGGCCGAGGTCGTGGCCAAAGGGAAGTGGCTCCCCAGCATGCGCGAATTCCTGCAAATCACGCTTGTATTCACGTTGTGGTCGCTGACCCTGGTGTTTTTTAGGGCCAAATCGATGGGGGAGGCTTGGGGTTATTTCCATGGGATGGCCACCCATTTTGGTGGGCCGATCATGTTCAAGACAGGCATCGTCTATGTCTTCCTGTTGCTCCTACTCGATTGGGTCAACCGCGAAGATGAGCGCAACCCCAAGGTGTTGCGGATCGGTCCACGCGGCTTTCGTCTGGCGGTGGAGATCGTTTTGGCGATCGTGATCTTTTTTAATATGCTCAACGGCTACAAGCCATTTGTTTACTTCGACTTCTAGCGAATGGAGAGATTTTTGCGCAAAATAGGTCTGCGTTTGCTGATTTTGGCTGTCTTGTGGGTGGCCTTCACGCAATTGCTGCCCCGGCGCGTCTATCTCGGGCCGGAATACACCCGCTGGGAAGCCGTCTTTGACAAGATCGAGGAGCTGAAAGCCTCCAAGCAATCGGTGAATCTGGTCATGGGCGATTCGCGGCCCGAAATGGGGATTGCCAGCAAGCATCTGCGTGCAATGAACCTCGGTCTGGGCGGCACGAGCCCCGTCGAGGGATACTATGAAATGATGCAATTGGAAGGCGTGCCGATCGACACATTGTACCTTTCCTATTCGCCTTCGCATTTTCATGCCCAAGATTGTTTTCATACACGGGCTGAATACTTTGACCTGATCGACCCTGCTTTTTTGGAGGAGGTGATGACCCTGAGCCGCAGCACGGGCGACACGGCATTCGACTGGAACAACTGGGTCTGGCTGGATGATCTGGACAAAAATTTTCCTTCGCCTTGGGTGCAACGACAGTTGCGGTACTTGCCCGCGATCAAGGGATTTGAAAACTACCGCTGGTTTTTCAAGGATCGTCCCATTTCCCAAGCCGACATGCAGGCCGAGCAAATGAGCTACCTCTTCCCGAGCGACATCTGCCCGGGCGACACTTCTGTGCAGGAGTATTATCTGGAAAAAAGGGCCGGCGGCTTCTTCCCCAATGCCGTGAACGTTCACTACTTCTCCAAATTGATGCAGGAGGTGCAGCGGCGTAACATCCATCTCATCTGGATCAATATGCCGCTCAACAAGGCGATTCGGCAACCTAGCCAGCGGTACTACGCCGATTTCGAAAGCTGGATGCTGCAACAATTGCCCCCGGGAACCAATTATTTGCCGCTTGCGTTCCAGGATTCCTGCGACTTCAAGGATTTCAGCCACCTCGACAAGGATGCTGCGAATACCTTTGGACAAAAAATCGAGGCTTGGGTGAAAGCAGGGGCTCAAGCGTTGCCTGAGTAGGGGTGTTTTAGGAATCACGCTGTGAGTAGGCCCTCCCCATCCCGACATCGTCTGGAGTGGGGCCACAAAAAAAATTGGGGGCCAAAAAAAGTTTTTCGGCGTCGCAAAATTAAAAAAAATTATAGTTAGTAAGCCCACACCGGTTGTTTTGG
>JANMIM010001053.1:0-4599 GCA_031375795.1 Bacteroidota bacterium | reverse complement strand
CTATATTACATAATTTGGAGCAAGATAGCAATAATAGTATTGGATCTCGTGCAGGGTCCGACGCGGTCTGTGCCGCTGGTTCTGATCGGCTGCTAAGACGCCATGGTCGAGCTGGAGGGGGTCGTGCTCGCACTCATGGGCATGCGCCCGGTCGGCAAGGCATTCACCACGAGTTTTTTGGTGAACATGGCCGCCATCGCCACGGCATTTGTCATGTGGGTGATCGTGCTTGCCTTGAATGCGTCTGAGGTCGTGCTGGTTCTGGCAGTCATCGTGATTCCGACGGCCGTGCAAGGCATTGTGCTCATGGTGAACCGCGGGGAACTTGGCAAGGGACGGGCATGGCTGGCTGCCGTTGCGATGAAACTTTGCTCCATGCTCCTGCTCATCGGAGTGATCAAGTTGCTGGATTTGTAACAAGGGATGAACAATTTCCTGAAAATATCGCTGTTGGGGGTGGCGCACGGGCTGAGCGACTGCGCCGCCGGCTTCATGATCGGCATGCTGCACCATGCTGGCGGTGGCCCCATGGACATCGGCGCATTGGTGTTGCTATACAATGTGATGGCATTCGGCGGGCAAGTGCCTGCCGGACTCCTGGTGGACCGCTTGGGACATCCCAAGTTGGTTTTGGTGTCGAGCCTCGGCTTGGTGGCAGCGGCCTTGCTTCTGTTTCCATTGGCTCCGATTTTGGCGATCTGCCTGGCAGGCTTGGCGGGGGCATTTTTCCATGTTTCGGGGGGGATGCTGGCCTTGCTCGCGTTTCCCGGCAGCACCGTCGGTGCAGGATTGTTTGCTGCGCCAGGTGTGATGGGGCTGGCACTTGGCGGTTACATGGCTTGGATGCATGTGCCTGCCTTTGTAGGATTGGCTGTCGCCGTCGCCCTGGTGGTGGCGATCTTGCTTTTCCTCACCTATCCTGGTCCGCAATCGGCCCCCCACGCCCCGCAAACCACTGAATCCTTGCAATGGCATGACCTGATCATGCTGGTGCTGCTGCTCGCCATCGCGTTGCGTTCGGCGGTGTGGAATGTCTTTGAGTTGATCCATGGTGCCGAGCACGGCTTGCTCCTGACCCTGGGCCTCGCGGCCATGCTGGGCAAGGTCGCTGGCGGCTACCTCGCAGGCTGGCTCGGCTGGCGACGCTATGCCGTGATCGCCCTTGCCTTGGCGGCGCCGCTGCTTACGGTCGGTGGCACACAGCCATGGACGCTGCTGCCCGGTATTTTTCTCCTGCAATCGGCCACGCCGGCAGCCGTGCTGGGCATGTACCGGCTCATGCCGCGCATGCCTGCGACGGCCATTGGCATGTGTTTCGGGCTGGCGATCGCCTTGGGAGGCATCCCGACCATGATGGGTTTGTTACCCGCTGGATGGGTCATCGGCCTGCTCACTTCCCTCGCCGCAGCGGCATATTGGTGGGGGATCAAACCTCGTCTGAATCCCCCGACTCCAAACTCCGATTCGCATTTCCAGCCATGACATTTACCCGCATCGTCCTCCCCATCGCCACATTTGTCGTCTTCGTCGGCATTGCGTTGACTGCAGCGCTCCTGCCCTTCATCCCCGAGTGGTCGGTTTTCCAAAGCATGACCTGCTACCTCTCCCTCGCGGGTGCATTCGGGACAGGAATTTGGATGGTGATCGGCATCTGGAACCATACCCAGACGCGATTGAGCCAGGGTTTCAGGACCATTTTGAGCCTCTCGGTCGGATTTGTCGGCGCTGCTGTTTTCCTGTTCTCCACCTTCCTCTGCCTCATGGGCCTGCATGGGTTCCTGTTTGAGCCGAGGTACGTGAAGCAGGCCGAGTTTGCCGCATTCGACACGACCATTTATGTTTATGACAGCAGCTTCCTGGATCCGGAGGCATCGTTCACGGTGAGAAGAGGCTGGTTGCCGTTCATGGAGGAAATCGGCAATTTTGGAGGGGTGAGTGCCAGTGACATCGAGCTCACACAAGATGGCGAATGGGCTGTCTGTGACGTGTTTCGATACCATTTGACGACCGGGGAATTTGAACGGCAGATGTAGCAGGATGTCAATTGTCCCAACCGATTTGCATCGTTTTTCTGGATTGCCGACCCTATTTTGGCAACGGATGAAGCTGCGCAATGAAATGAGAATCTGGAGCAATGGCTGGCTTGGAATGGCCTTGGTGTTTTTGCTGCCACTTGCGACGCTCGCACAGCGGCGCGACACCGTGACCTTGCGTGGTTACAAATTCCTGCTGGCGGAGACGACGGATGAAGACGATGGCGAGGAAATCCAGGTGCTGAACCTCGTGCGCATTCTCCCCGCTTCCTCCAAATGGCTTTTGAAACACACCCTCCACGCCGAGTATCCAGACTGCAACAGCGTGGAGTACGAGGTCGGCGGATTTGAATTGAGCGACACCAATATCACGTTTTACACTGCCTGGGGTTTTACCTCGAATGCGCTCGCGGGCATGTCGGGCGTGCGCAAGCAGGTCTATGAGGTCACGCCCGCAGGCAAGGTCAAGCCCGGCCTCGCGAACTGCTGGGTTCGGGTAGGTCCACAACATGAATGCATCCGTGGATTGGAGGCGTTTGAGGAGGATCCCTCCAAGATCAAGCCTCATACCGCAGCAGCGATCGATTACCAGACTTATGTGACCTGCATCGAGGAGGAGTTGGGTGCCCGCATGGTGACCGGCCCAGTCCAGAAGGCGCTCGTCCGGGAGGTCTTGGCGGCCCTAGCCCCCGAAACCGCCGCCATTCAGAAAAAATACGCCGACCTGTCTTTCATTCGCTGCGAATAAGTCCTCACCGGTCAATTGTGAGGCGCACCGTTGGCCACCCATTTGTCGATCTTGTCGACCACGCACGACGGCACCAAGGCACCGCCGGGGGGCATCGTCTTGTAGTTGGGATCGGCGGTCATGGAGCCTTGGATCCTGCCGCTCTGCGAATTGGCCTTTACGGTATTGAAGTCTGTCAGGTCCAGGCCCGCGCTGGGGCTGCCGCTGCTGTGGCAACCGATGCAGAAGGTCTGCAACACGGGCTCGATGTCACCGCTGTAGGTGACAGCCGCAGACGTGTCGCAGCCTGCCGTGGCACAATTCGTGGTATTGTTGGCGCCCTCGGTGATCCATTGCCCGATCAATGCCACCTGCGTCGCGGTCGGTTGCGGACTGCCAGATGGCGGCATAGCCTCCTCGCCTCCCTTGGTCATGGCTTCATACACCTTGCTGTTTCGCGGCCGCCCAGCGTCCACGCCGCGCATGACGCCATCGTAGGTCGAGAGGTCATAGCCCTCGACATGGTCCACCGCATTGTGGCACCCGCTCGTGCTGCAATAGGTCACAAACAGTGGCAGGACCTCGCTCTCAAAACAGACCACCTTGGGCTGCTCCACATGGTCCCAAGAGCAGCTCGACACCAGTGTCAAGGCCGAGATCAGCAATAGGCCCCAGCGGCCACCGTGTCCAAGATTTGAAAAAGAGATGGAAGATTTCATGAATTGATTGCGTTTGTAACAAAATGCGGGTGTGCCAAGCAGGAAATCTGGATATTCCCAGTCAACGAAATGACGATGCGGCTTTCTTGATAGGGCCAGCCTGCAGCGAAGACCAGCATCTGCGCAACTGCCACCGCTCAAGCGACCGTGCTGCCCGATCCGTGATCAAGTTCAAAAATTGGAGCTGTTGATTTCATACCGACGTTTCTAGAATACTACTCCTAACCTTTACGGCGCAAATTGCGACGCGTTGGGGCATTGGCAAGTGACTTGCGTCACTTGATACCATGCAAAAGCTCATAGAGGTGTAAGCGGTGCTGCTTCTGGCCCCTGAATGAGGGCTGTGGGCGCTTCATACCCGATTTGCGGTGCTGTGTAACATGGGTTGCAAAAGGCGTTTTTCTCCACGCGGTAAACCTTGGCTGTAGGGCAAACTCAGTTTCGCAACTTGTCACCGTGGCTTTTGGAAGCTCAAATTTTCGAGGATGGTCTGCTTGCGCATGCAGATGTTTCCATCGATATTGCCCTAAATTGCCGCCTATGAACATCACGCGCACCGCAGCTTGGTTTTTTATCATCGCCATTCTCTTGTGGTTTCTCGTCGTGGCCAAGGATTTCCTGATTCCCCTCGTCGTCGCTGCCTGCATTTGGTTCATCATCAACAGCATCGCCGGGATCATCTCCAAGCTCAAGATCGGCGGCAAGGCACTGCCCATGTGGCTGTGCCGCACGATCTCGATGACGGCCATCATCGGTGTTCTCGTCTTTTCGGTGGAGATCATCATCGGCAGTGTCAATGGCATGATCGCCGCTGCACCCCAGTATCAGCAAAACCTGGAGGCAATGGTCAAGGATGTGATGGTGACGCTCCAAGTGAAGGAGCTGCCCACGACCTCACAACTCATGGAGCGGTTCGACATCAGCACCATCGCGACCGAGACGGGGACGGTGTTGTCCAGCCTGGCGGGTTCGTCGTTTTTGGTCTTGTTGTATGTGATCTTCATGCTGCTGGAGCAGAGCACCTTTCCCAAAAAATGGCGCCTCATGTTTGGACGCACCGAGCACATGAGCCTCGCTGCCGACACCCTCGACGACATCAACCGGTCGGTGCGCAATTACA
>JANMIM010001036.1:0-5862 GCA_031375795.1 Bacteroidota bacterium | reverse complement strand
TCGTCGCGGCCGATCACAGGGTCGAGTTTGCCGGCGCGCACGAGCTCATTGAGGTTGCGGCTGTATTTTTCCAGTGCATTGTATGTGGCCTCGGCATTTTGGTCGGTGACCTGCTTGCCGCCGCGCACCTCCTCGATGGCTTTTTGCATCGTCTTGGCATCGGCGCCTTGGTCCTTGAGGATGGCACCTGCCTTGTCGTCGCCCTTGAGCATCGCCATGAGCATGTATTCCATGCTCACGAAGTCATCCTTGGCCTTGGTGGCGGTCTCCTCGGCGACCTTGAGCAGCTTTTGCATGTCGTTGCCGAGGTAGGGATTGCCGGCACCCGACACCTTGGGGTAGGTGGCGATGAGCTCGTCGGTTTTCTTGCGGGTGTAATCCAGGTTGATGCCGACTTTTTTGAGCATCGTGTGCACGATGCTCTCGTCTGCGGTGAGCAGTGCCTTGAGCAGGTGTCCCGACTCCAAAACCTGTTGGTTGTTGGCGGTCGCGATCTCCACTGCTTGCTGGATGGCCTCCTGGGCCTTGATGGTGTATTTATTGAAATTCATGTGCTTAGAGCGGTTTTTCCATACCCTTGCGAAAGTTGATCCAATTGTTGAAGATGTAGGAAAATGGCCATTTTAGCATACTTGGGGGTCATTTTGGCAGTTTTTTCAGCGGTTAGCTGCACTGTGCTGCCAAAATGTCTGAGTCAATGGTTTGTCGATTGGCGAAGATTTTTGTATTTTTGGTATGAACGAAAACCACGTAGGTTTGAAAGACAATGGCTTCAGGGTCTGACTATATCGGAAATTTGGGTGAGACCTACTTCTGTGTTTCGATGTTGAATCATCGACTGTTTCGTCCTGCATATCTAGGTGAGAAATGGCCTGTCTCAGATTATTTTGTTGAAATTGTAAACTCGGAGGAACAATATTTCTTCATCGTTCAAGTGAAGTCATCTGCAGCACAAGTGGGAAAGAGTTCTCCCTTGCCGATAGCCATCAATCAAGAGAAATTAAGGCGGCTTGCCTCTTACGGAGCTCCGACATATTTGGCGTTCGTGGATGTGAACTCTGGCAATGTCTACTTGAAGGCAGCCATGAGCGTAGGTCAATATGCTAGCCGCAAGGCAGTGATCATTACCGAAATGAGCAGCATTGAATTGCGAGATGAGGTGATTGCATTCTGGAAGAGTTCCGGAATGTCAATTCATAAAGAACAATTTAAATCGGCATTCCAATGAATATGCGAAAAGACATTGACGTTTTGCGAGCAGAGGAAATTGCCAAACTTTTTCTGCTTCAATCCAAATTGGGCCTTGTTGTGGAGCGTTCCCGTGACCAATCGGCTGACTTTGTCGTCAAGATTTCCAGTAGCCAAGCGCGGATTGCCATTGAAGTCAAGGACAATAAGAATCTGAAACGCGAGCTGAAAAAAATGGATCAATTCATTTCTAACCAGAGTGCTGTGAATGACGGTCAATTGCCAACAATCCTGATTGCAGTGGACAAAGATGATATTGCGGGAGACCTTGCACTTCTCAGCAATTGGGACGCACTAGGAGAATTGAAAGTCAATCGAGAGGCGTCCTTCATTCCATATTCGCGTGAGTCCTTGGAGCAACTCATCATGGAGGTCGTTAGGCGCTTTGAGGAGTCCCATGCGTTAGCTTCTTGATCCAAGATTGGTGATTCGAATCCAGAATTCTCTGCACAATTCCTCATTGGCCCTCCCATCAAAATCATCACACGTAGCCGTCCAAAATTATTCGAGACGATCGATCATTGCCAAGCAAGAAATATGAAAAATTGGTCCATATTTTCCATTCTATTTTGTTGGTTCTGCGTCACCTACGCCAACGACGGTGTCTTCTACGCCAGTGGCAACACGCTGTTTCCCATCAAGGAAACGGTGGTCCAGCTCCAGAAGGAGGTCTTGAAGCTCAAGCGCATGGACGACTACATGGCCGTGGACGTCTATTTTGAATTCTTCAATCCCGGGCCAGAGAAGTCGGTGATCGTGGGTTTTGTGACGCCGCCTGCGGATGGGGACGTGGACGACGAGGAGGCGCAGCATCCGCAAATCAGGGGTTTCTCTGCCAATCTCAATGGTCTGGAGCTGCCTTTCAAAGTCGCGCGGCTCAGCGGCACGGGCTTCAAGCTCGCCGAGGAGGAGTTTTCGGGCGATGATTTTGTCTACTATTTTGATGTGCATTTCAAGCCGGGGCTCAATAAGATCCAGCATCGGTATGAATTCCGAGGCGGCAGCAGCGTGGACCTGGAAGTCGATTTCCCCTATCGCCTCACGACGGGAAATATGTGGGCCAATGGCGAGATCGGCGATTTCACGTTGGAAATCGACATGGGCGAGCGAGAATTGTTTGTGGTGCCTTGGTCATTTTCCGAGAATGGGCCTCGCGCCAACTGGACGATCAATGGGCTGGGTAAGGTAGCCGAGGCTTGCGAGACGGTGTACATGGACGACTGTTTGCAAGCCGTGTATGTGAGCAAGGGAAGCGTACAATTCAAACAAATGCATTTTCATCCCGAGCAGGATCTTTGGACAGGAATTTTTTACCCCTACATGGAATTTCAGCTTTGGGATCCTGGTGTGGAGGATCATGCATTTGTACGCATGGCCTTCCTGCTGCCGCCGGTGCTGCCAGATTCAGAGCGGCTCGCCGATTTGGATTTGCTGGAATTGCGCGTCCTGCGCAATTACCCCTACGCGATCAGAGGTTTTGTATTCAAGAGCGCGGACTTGAGGGAATATTATGGCAAGCTACTTTGGTATGATCCATTGCCCAAGCTCAAGATGGGGGACATTCATCTGGATGAAGGCGAGCAGGCGCTGGTAGCAGCCGTGGCCGCGGAGGAGAAGCGGCGGCGCTGATCGCTGTCTGCATGACCCTCTCTATAAATTCAATTCCATGGTAGCTTTTTCTCTAGGAAGGGCTCTTATTTCCATGCGAAAAATTGGATCCAATCTCACGCTCGTTGGACAGCGCTTGGGACTGATATTTTGATTTCCAGTCACAGCCGGCAGCCCCCGATTGTAGGCGTGATCGAGAAATTTCTTAATTTGTTGTCGATGCGTGGGGAAATGAGGGGAATTGCGGTCATAATTTGTTCACCGATATGGATCGAATAAAATGCTGGTGGGTGCTTGTAACGATTTGGATGTCAGCATTTGGTGCGCATCTACTGGCTCAAGATGTCACGGGCCGCATCTCTGGCTCGGTCACCGATGCCACTGCCGGCGGGCCGCTCGCGGGCGCGGAGGTGCGGTTGCTGCGCGACAGTGCCGTGACCATGGGCGCGATCACGGATGCGGCAGGGGCCTATGCCATGGAGAAGGTTCCCGTGGGCCGTTACACGATCAGTTTTCAGTATCCGTCGTACCGTGTGCGCTCCGTGCCCGACGTGGTCGTGACCTCTTCCAAGACGGTGGTCGTGGATGCAGGCATGGAGGAGATGGTCGTCGAGGTCAAGGCTGTGACGATCGAGGCGAGCAAGGCTGGCGAGGCGCAAAACGAAATGGCGACCGTGTCGGCGCGGGCATTTTCGGTCGCGGAGGCCGAGCGCTATGCGGGTAGCCGGGGCGACCCCGCGCGTATGGCGAGCAATTTTGCCGGCGTGCAAGGCACCGACGACACGCGCAATGACTTGGTGATCCGGGGCAATTCGCCGCTGGGCGTCAACTATCGCCTCGACGGGGTCAATATCCCCAATCCCAATCACTTTGCGATCACGGGCAGCGCAGGCGGCCCGGTCGGGATGCTCAACAACAAGGTGCTGGCTTCCAGCGACTTCTTCACAGGCGCATTCCCCGCCGAATATGGGAATTCCTTGTCCGGGACCTTTGATTTGAAGTTTCGCAAAGGCATCACGCAGCGGCACGAGTTCACATTGCAGGCGGGTATCTTTGGGGCCGAGGCGACGGGAGAGGGGCCGCTTGGCAAGGCGAATGCGAGCGGGCAACGGGCATCCTACCTATTTAATTTGCGCTACGCGACGTTGAGCTTTTTCTCGGCGGCGGGGATCGACATCGGCACGACCGCGATCCCCAAATACCAGGACGCGGCCTTCAAGGTGAATGTACCGCTGAAAAAGGGTGCGGAATTGAGCTTCTTTGGGCTGGGTGGGAATAGCAAGATCGATTTTGTGGTGAGCGACGACGAGAAAAAGGATGCGCGGGAGATTTTTGCCTCGGGTACACGCGACGAATATTTCCGCGCGGGCATGGGTGTGGCGGGAACGCGCCTCACGGTGCTGAACGGCACGAAGGGGATTTTTCGGGCGAGCGTGGCCTACTCGCTTGAGCACGTGAACATGAACCAATTTGACGTATGGCGCCACGCGAGCGGCGCCGACTCACTGTTTGTGCTCGACAGCATCACCCGCAATATGGGCTTCAAGGGAAACCTCCACAAGACGCTCACGCATTTCTCCTACCGTCACAAGGTCAATGCGCGTCACGGCTTCCAAACCGGTTTGGTAGCCGACGCCTATTATCAAACGCTGCACGACAGCATCGTCACAGTTCCGGGGAATGGGCAGTTTTTTTCGCGGATGAATTACGATGGTCTGCAGTTTTTGCTGCAACCTTATGCGCAATGGCGCTACAATGCGAGCGAGCGCCTGAGCTTGAATGCTGGCTTGCACGGGCAGATATTTACGCTCAATGCCAACAGCATGAGTCTGGAACCGCGCGCTGGCTTGAAATGGGCCCTCAGCAGCAAACAAAGCCTCAATTTCGGGACGGGATTGCACAGTCAATTGCAGCCCTATTATATCTATTTCCAGCAATTGACCTCGCCATCGGGTGCGATCACGCGGCACAATGCAGATCTCGGCTTTTCGCGCAGCTTGCATTTTGTCTTGGGGCATGATGCATTTCTGGGCAAGTTTTTGCGTACGCGTGTCGAGGTCTATTATCAATATTTGTTTCATGCGCCGGTGGATACGTCTGCGACTTCGTTTTCCATGCTGAACCAAGGCTCGGGTTTCGACCGCTATTTCCCGGGCAAAATGGTGAATGACGGCACCGGCCGCAATATCGGCGGCGAATTGACGGTGGAGAAATTTTTCAGCCACAATTGGTTTGTGTTGGCGACGGCGTCGGTGTTTGACAGCAGGTACCAAGGCAGCGATGGGCGCACCTACAACACGGATTTTAACAGCCGTTTTGTGGCCAATTTGTTGGGAACCAAGGAATTTAGCTGGGGCAAGAAGCGCAAGGTCACCTTGGGCATCGGTGGCAAGATTACGTATGCCGGCGGCAAGCGCTACTCACCGCTCGATACCCTGGCCTCAATCGCAATTGCGGATGAAGTCGTGCTGGACTCGGCCCGCAACACGCTGCAATTCCCCAATTATTTCCGTGCGGATGTGAAGCTGTATTACCGCATCAATGCCGCGAAACTCACGCACGAAATCGGGATCGATTTGGTGAATCTGACGGGGCAGCAAAACCTATTGCGCTTGCAATATGTGGGCGGTACGCAGGTGTTTGCGCCGGTGAATCAGATTGGGTTTTTGCCGATTTTTTATTATCGGGTGAATTTTGCGGTCGGAGGGGGTTAATGGAAAATGGAAAATGGAAAATTGAGAATGGAGAATGGAAAATTGAGAATGGAGAATGGAGAATGGAGAATGGAAAATGGAGAATGGAGAATGGAAAATGGAGGAGATTTCCTTGGCGATTTTGTAGCTTGTTTCTTGGGCCAAAAAGGCACGGAGCTTGGAAGGTCTTTGGCTTGGTGGCCGGCCTAACAATGTTATCCCGATTTGGATGGGGTTTGGGCTAGATGCGAGAAGGATAGGAGGGGCCTCGGGGTCGTGGCTGTAGGTCGAGACGGAACCCCCGCATAGCCTG
>JANMIM010000999.1:0-6077 GCA_031375795.1 Bacteroidota bacterium | reverse complement strand
TGGCGATATTTCCGGCGCGCTTCGGCGCTGAGTTGCTCACGTTGCTCAGCGGGCAGGTCTTGAAGCCCCGCAGTCCAGACTTCCTTGGTCTCGGGGTTCACGACCACAAATTGTGCATTGCCGCCCGCGCTGTCAAAAGCCGCAAAGGGTTGGCGGCGGTGCAGGCCATCGACGCGGCCACCGACCAGCAGCCATTCTCCATTGTAGTGCCCGAATGCAAAGGATTGCAAGCCCGGCATATCCTTGATTACCAGGGGCTCCAGCGTAATTTGAAAGGGCGATTGCTGGGCGAATCCAGTAATTGCCAGCAACCAAAAACAGATCGTAAAGAAAAACCTGTGCATCAAATATTCAAATTATCGTGCTGCAATTTAGGGAAATCGATGCGCCTGAAATCATGATTGTTTCCCAAAGCCTCTGGTATTTTTATGACCTTTTGGCTGCTGCGCGCTTCAGTCGATCGTTGATGCTCAGTCCCAAGCCAATGGACGGCATGCGCTCGGCCAGGATGGTTTGGAGGCCCAGGGCATCCAACCGGTGCATCCATTGATACAGGTTTGCGGCAGCTGCCGTGAGGTCGCCCTCGCGGCTGAGTTGGAATTGGTGGGCTGCGGGGATCGTCGGAAAATGCTTGTCGAGCGACAATGTCCCCGTAGTCGAGGGATCGAAATCGGGCAAGGCTTGCGCAATATCGTCGACCAAGACAAATGCGGTCTGCGGGGAATAATGGTAAGGCAACATGCCAGGGCTCAGGGGCTTGGCCGCGTCGCCTGCGTGCATTCGCAGCTCGGCCACCACGCGCAATATGGCGTCGGGGGCGATGGCGCCGAGGCGGTAGATCACCGCCATGCCATCTTCAAATCCGACGATTGTCGACTCGATGCCGGCCTTGCAAGGGCCGCCGTCGAGGATGTAGGGGATCTTGTCGCCGAGTTGCCGCTGCACGTGTGCAGCGGTCGTGGGGCTGATGTACCCAAACGGATTGGCGCTCGGTGCCGCCAGTGGAAATGGCAATGCCTGCAAGAGCGCGCGCGTGAGCGCATGGTCGGGCACGCGCAGGCCCACCGTAGGCAGGCCGGCGGTCACGCTTGCGGGTACATGGGCGCGCTTGGGCAGCACAAGCGTGAGCGGACCCGGCCAAAATGCGTCCGCAAGCCGGCGCGCGATTTCGGGAATGTCTTGCGCCACGGCATCCATCTCGGCCACATCCGCAATATGCACGATCAGTGGATTGTTGGATGGGCGCCCCTTGACCGTATAGATTTTCTGAATTGCCTGATCGTCAAAGGCATTGCCCGCCAAGCCGTAGACTGTCTCGGTGGGAATCGCGACGACCTCGCCTGCGATGAGCAGGCGAGCAGCGCGTGCGATATCGGTTCCTATTTCGGTCATTGTTGCGCGAAGCGACCGCAATTTACAAAAAAGGACCACATGACAGACGATGCAATTTCCGTTGGGCACTGCCCCATTGGATTCAATACCGACGGTCCTTTTGCGGCAGGTAGGCAAATAGCCGATACAAAATCGCCATATCCAACTTGGGATCCACAACCGCTTCAAAAGACCACCTGACGCCCTCGATCAATTTCATCCGGTTTTCTGGCTTGAATTCATCGAGGGCAAGCACAATCGATTGTATCTTTTGCTCCAGCAATTCTTCATTTCCCGGCGCTACACTACTGAAATTCAATGTACTCATTCCCCAACCTACACCGATCATGAATTCATCCTGATTGTACTCCGATCGCTCGATGATGCGCGACAATTTTTCTGGATCATGCCCAAACTTCGAGGTGAGGATCCAGCCCGTTTCCTTGAGGGGATACCCTTTGCGAGGCGCCTGGGCAAATAGCATGCAAGAACCGTAAACACCGCAGGCCAGATAGACTGGGAGGAGCACAAAACGCAAACGCAATTTGGACAGTCCCACGATGACATACAGCGAAAGCAGCGGCAAAATATAGCTGAGATGGCGGTAGGCCACGAAATTGGGGGGCCGGCTGTTGTCAAACAGAAATGGACTCACGGCATAACTGACCATGAAAACCACGACGATCAAAAAGCCTGTGGTGACGCCCTGCTGCACATCTCGAAAACTACGCGACAGCAGCAGCATCCCCAATCCGATCACCCCCAAGGTGATCCAGATACCCTGCAACCAACCATTGGTTGCCAAATCCTTGGTTTTGAGCAATGTGGATCCAGGTAGCTGATCGCCCCAAACACTGTTGAGATGACTGATATCCATCTCCCCCAAGCCTCGAAACGTGAATCCCCTAATGGTGTCGGCTGAAAAATCGGCGAGGTGAAAGCCTGCATCCGCCTGTGTTTTCACGATGGAATGCAATGCCAAGATGGCCGCCAAACTCAGAAGCGCGTAGGCCGATTGTTGCATGGATTTGCGTTGAAACAGCAAAAAAAGCAAATAGACGGGTACCAAGACGATGTTCACATGGGAAAACCAAATCGCCAAACCCAAAAACGTCCCTTGCAAAATGAAATGCCGCGTTCCGTTTTTGCCCTTACGAAGGATCCAAAGGAGCAGAAAAGGGAAGAAACTGGAAATCGAATGCAAGCCAAAATTGACCGAAGACCAGGGGATGAGCGATGGCAATGCAACGATCGTCCAAATCCCAAATGCCAAGGAGATGCGGGAATCAAATATTTTCTGGACCACATACATCTGCACCCACCTTGTCGCAGTATCGATGAGCAGCGCCGCAATCGCCAAAGAATTGAATTTTGTAAATAACTTGATGCACAGGCAGAGCAGGGAAATGAGAATGCTTCCCCCCTCGTGCGGGTAATGGATCAATTGGTCATAGGAAATGTGGCCCGTGGCATGCACGTCGTCGAGCGACATTTCCCAAGCAAAATGATCGGGCGCTTGGTGCCATGGTCGAAGAAAATAAGCATATAGGATGCGAAAAATGGTGCCGAACAATGCAAATACAGCGATGTTGCTCGGTCGCCAAGGCGACAGATGCGGGCTCAATTTTTGTACAGGATCACTGCCCAACATGTGCATCTGTGCATCTGTGCATCTGTGCATTGAACCACTGATGTTAGCTCAAATTTTGTCGAGATGCAAATTCGTACACAAAATTTGGAAGCCGATCGGCGCAAAATGATATGCCCATCGCGAACTTTTCCCCTAGACCTCGTTGAAATCAGGAAAAGGTAACACAGCACGCAAAACCTGACTAATTGAAGTCGCCAGCATGTCATGTGGAGCAAGCCGACTGGCGCCGCCGCGAATTGCGAAGCACTCGCGAATACCTTTGAAAAAGGCGTCAATGAGCACATCTAGCGCCAACAAATAAAGCTCCTACTTGAAGACTCCCATTTGTAGCGATACAGCAGCAACACGGTCAGCTAGAGGTGTATCGTGAGGTGCTAGATTTAGCTGCGCTGATCTTGCGATTCTCCACTTTGACTTTGGGTATTTGATGCGGCTCCTTCGGAGCCTTGCAAATACCCAAAGACTTCGGCACCAATGACAAGTCATTTATTGCATTGATAATCAACTGATTGAAAAATGAATAAAATCGTGGTAATTGGACGGCGTTGCTGTCGTGCAGGAGGTGTATCGATAGGCGCTACCTCGCTGCTCGAGGTCGTCTCCGCTTCGTACTTCGACTTCGGTCGAGGTGACAAGCGGGCTGTCATTCGATCAAAGGGCAAATCCTATTTGTGGCCACTCGAAAGGACACACAATTTGGCTACTGGCCAACTTCCCGATCGTCATAATTCCTTATGCCAAAGTTCCGATTCGCACCCGCTATCTTTTTTCAATCGGGCGCCAATAGCGCTTCCCGCATGATCCGCGTGTAAGCTGCAGGCTGCTCCACACCGATCGCGTGGCCTGCATTTGGCACGACCACGAGCCGATGATTTTGAAACAACTCCAAATATTCCCGTGTGTATCCCCAACCTTGGTTGTCGCATTGGCCTTTGACCACCACGATCGGCACCATGCAATTGCGCAATTCGGGACGCAGGTCAGGGGTTTGCTGTAAACTCCTGATGGTCATGATTTGAGCATAATATCCATTGCCACCCTCTGCCGCTGGCGCACGTGTGATGTCACAAACCATGGATTTGTTGGTCTCTTGGGTGCATGCCGTGCAATAGTTGTCTGCTTCGGCGTCGGTGGCAAGCTTGCGCTCCATGGCAATGGCGCACCAATGGATGGCGCGGCTTCTGAAGGTGGACATCTTTGCATTTGCTTGCGCATTGCTCGCTGGCGGCTCCCGCAATTGCAAGCTGTCAGGTGCCACAATATCTGCCAATTCAGGGCGTATCGGCAGGATCGGCCCCGGCCCTGTGACGATCAATCTTGCGACATTGCCGGGATTTTTTGCCACATAGTGTGTCGCCAGGATCGCGCCCCATGATTGGCCGATCAAAATCACCTTGTCGGCCCCGATGGCCTCGACGATGGCCTCCAAATCCTGGAAGTGGCGGTCCACGGTGTATTCCGCAATATTTTCCAAACGTGCCGAGGCGCCGCTGCCAATCTGGTCGTAGAGGTATATGTCGTAGCCGTCTGCGGCGAGTGGACTCAGCTGTGCGATGTTGCTGGCGTGGATGCATCCACCGGGGCCACCGTGGAGATACACGATGGGAAACGGCTGCCTTGGACCAATGGCTTCGACTTTGGTATAGCCAATGCGGGAGCCGGTCGGCAAGGACCAATATTGTGTGTGAGGCAGCGGATCAAAGGCGGGGACATCGTAATATCGGGGATAAAACGCGAGCATCGCCACGACGATCAAGGTCATGCCCACCGCAGTTGCCGCCCACTGCTTCAACCTTCTGGTCATCGGCTTTCCCGCGTGCCGGCATACAGCTCATATTTATTGAACCGGCAATCGATGGTTGCATTAAAAAGCGGGAATTTGCGGCTTGCGCGCAGGCCGATGCGCTTGATGGCGTCGAGGTTGCCACTGAAGACCCATGCATCGTAGCCTTTGTAATATTTCTTGAACGTGTCCCCCAATTCAGCATAAAACTCCTCGATTTCCATGATCTGCAAGCGCTCGCCATAGGGCGGATTGGTGACCAAGATGCCACCTCCATCGGGAGGGCGCGTGTCACGAAAATCTTGGCAGCTCACTTGTACGAGGCCCTCCAGGCCAGCCCGCTGGATATTGCGCTCGGCGACCTCGACGGTCTCCTGAGAGATGTCGGAGCCAAAGATCAGCGCGGCAGGCGGATGGATTTGTTCCTTGGCCTCGGCCACCAATTGCTTCCACAAGGCGGCATCAAAATCCGCCCAATTTTGGAAGCCAAATCCCTCGCGGCAGAGCCCGGGTGCATAGTCCATCGCGATCCATGCCGCCTCGATGAGCAAGGTGCCCGAGCCACACATCGGGTCGGTGAAGTTGGTTTCGCCTTTCCATTGCGTGAGTTGGATGAGGCCGGCGGCTAGGACCTCGTTGAGGGGAGCTTCGTTTTTTTCGAGGCGGTAGCCGCGTCGGTGCAGGGATTCGCCGCTGGTGTCGAGGGCAAAGATCACATCGGCGTCGCTGATGTGCACGTTGATGCGCAAGGTGGGATTTTGCAGGTCGACCGAGGGCCGCTGCCCGGTTTTTTGGCGAAACTGGTCTGCAATGGCGTCCTTGACCCGCATCGCGGAAAACAAGCTGTGTTGGTGCAGATCGCCGCTCACGGTGCAGTCGATCGCAAAGGTGTCCATGGGCGTGAGGAACTGCGACCAATCCACGGTGAGGGCACGCTGGTAGAGGGTGTCGGGATTGCTGGCCGTGGCGCTTTTGAAGGGAATGAGCACCCGCAAGGCTGTGCGCAGCCACAGATTGGCCTTGTACATGAGCACGCGATCACCCTTGAAGGAGACAGCGCGCCGCATCACGGTCACATCCGCCCCACCCAAGGCAGCGATTTCATCCGCCAAAACCTGCTCAAAACCCGCTTGGGTCTTGGCCACCATTTCAAATATTCCTGAGGGTACCATAGCCCGCAAAGGTACGTTTCATTTTTGGGAATCGGGCGAGGTGGAAAATGCGGGGGAAGGGCAAAATCAGCACCCGTTCGTCGGCCCTCCACAGAACAAC
>JANMIM010000701.1:0-2664 GCA_031375795.1 Bacteroidota bacterium | reverse complement strand
TGGCCCATGCGCAAGGCCACGGGAGCATTGGTGAGCAAGATGTCTGCGCCCTCTTCGTGGGCGCGCTCGGCGACTTTCCAGGCGATGGACGACTCATCCAAGGCGCCAAAAATGATCCCTTTTTTTCCTTTGAGCAGGTTGTATCCCATAAATCTATTTTTTCGAATCCGTTTTAATTGCCAGTGCTGTCGGGCAGATGCGCTCAGCTTTTGCCCGAAGATATTAATTCTTTTGCATTCCGAATCGCGCTCTCGCTTGGATCTGCGCCGCTGAGCATGTGGGCGAGCTCCATCACCCGCCCATCGTGGTCGAGTGCGGCCACCCGTGAGGTCGTCGTGCCGCCGTCCACCTCCTTGTAGATGCGGAAGTGGTGGTCGCCCTTGGCGGCGATCTGTGGCAGGTGGGTGATCGCGATGAGTTGGTAGCGGTCGGCGAGTTTGGCCATGACCTTGCCGACCTTGTTGGCGATCTCTCCCGAGATGCCCGTGTCGATCTCATCAAAGATGAGGACCGACAATTCTGCCTTCTCGGCAAGCGCGGCCTTAATGGCGAGCATCACGCGGCTGATCTCGCCGCCCGACGCGATCTGCCCCAGTGAGCCCATCGGCATGCCGGCATTGGTTCGGATGCGGAAATCGACCGTGTTGAGTCCGCTGGCGTTGGGTTGTATGCGCTGATCGTCGACATTGAGGATGCCTTGGGCGTCGATGCTGCGGCTGATCGCCACTTCAAATTTTGCATTCTCCAAACCTACCTGCCGCAATAGGTCATCGACGCTGGCATTCAGCTCTTTGGCGACTTTTTGGCGACGGGATTCCAAGGTCTTGCCCGCTGCGACCAGGGTTTTCTCGGCCTGCGCGAGTTCTTTTTCCAGACGAACGATTTGGTCGCCGAGCGAGTCAAAATGCCCGACCTTGGCTTGGTATTCCTCCCGCAAGCGCACCAATTCGCCCACCGTGCCGACCGAATATTTTTTCTTGAGACGGTTCAGGAAATCGCTGCGCTCCTGCATGGTGGCGAGCGTGCCGGGATCCATGTCGATGTTGTCGTCGATGCGGTTGAGTTCGCGCACGGCCTCCTCGATCAAAATGCGGGCCTCGTGGAGACTTTTTTGCTGAAATTCGATGTGGCTGTTGATCTTGGCGGGGCGGTCGAGCCGGTCGATGACAGCCGAGAGCAGGCTATGGGCACTCGTCTCGTCCTCGTAGAGGCTGCTGTTGGCCAATCCGAGGCTTTCCTTGATCTCTCCGGCATTTTCCAGCAGCTCCAGTTCTTGGGTGAGGATGATTTCCTCCTCCTCGTTCAGGTTGGCGGCGGTGAGTTCCTCCAGCAAGAAGTTAAAATAGTCTTGCTGCTGCCTCGCTTGGGCTTCTTCGCGCTCGATTTCGCTGATTTGTTTCCTGATTTTGCCGAGCTCTGCCAGCATTTTCCCGAATGCCCGAGCATCTGGGGCCGTGCCCGCATACTGGTCGAGGAGTTTGATCTGGAATTCGGGGGCGAGCAACATCTGGTTTTGGTGCTGCCCATGCAGGTCCACCAGCAGGCCGGTGATGTCTTTGAGCACGCTCAGGTTCACGGGGGTGTCGTTCACAAAGGCGCGCGACTTCCCGTCGGCACTCGCTTCCCGCCTGATCACGAGCATTTTGTCGTCCCAGTCGAAGTCCTCAATCTTCTTCAACTCCGTGACCAATCCCGGCGGCAAGTCCTGAAACACAGCCTCGACCACGCATTTTTTGTCTGGATTGAAGATGTAGCCATAGTCGAGGCGCTTGCCCAGGATCAAGCCGATGGCACCGAGTAGGAGGGACTTGCCAGCGCCGGTCTCGCCGGTCAAAATGTTGAGTCCCGGTCCCAGCAAGATGTCGGTTTCGTCGATGAGGGCGTAGTTGGCGATGTAGAGGGTGCGTAGCATGGATTACCAAGGGCTTATGACGTCCAAAATGATGAATTGTATGTCTGCAATGGCCAATTTCTGGGCGTGGCGCGATTCGCTGGTCCAGGCCGCGTTGGCGTCTGCGATCACGAGGACCGACTTTTCCGCAGATTTGATCTGCCCGGCATGGGTCGTGCCGTCGAGCATGACGATTTGGGCAGCCTTGCCCGGCAGTTCCATGAGCTGCGCCTCGATCTTGCTGCGAGGGATGCGGATCGTTCGTTTTCCCATGTCACAAAGATAAGCAACGGTGGCGATTACACGCCTGCGAATGAAGCCTGCAGGCAGATCGTGGATAAATTTTGGAAAAGCAGAGAAGTGTGACGCGTCCAGGGCAGCTGCTGGCAACTATTTCTCCTGCCTGATCTTCTCGTAATCGCTGGCATTGGCAGGATCGACCTCCGACATGATCTTGATGACCTCGGTTTTCTCGGCCATCGTGCCCTTTTCAAACATCTCGATGATCTCTGTGGTCTTGGCGGTGATGAACAAGCGGGTCAGGTATTTAGCCGGATAGCGTTGGTTGAGTTTTTGCAATTCCCGAAGGGCACCGAGGGCGGCGGCCCTGCCATTGGTCACGTTTTTTTCCATCTGATCCAATCCCTGGCGGTGGTACACATAGAGGATGTTGTGGATCTGCTTCATGGAGTTGTCGAGCATCTCATTCACCAGCCAAAAGCGGTTGCGTGTGCCGTCAAAGTTGCGCCAGCCAGGACCCGCGCCCTGGGCAT
>JANMIM010000692.1:0-1355 GCA_031375795.1 Bacteroidota bacterium | reverse complement strand
GCCCTCTTTTTTTGGGGAGAAAATTGTTCATCCTGCTACATGCCGATATTATTTGCCCTCTTCCCCCCCAACAAGATTTCCCGTATCTTTGCCTCCAAACACCGTATTCCGCATGAATATCAATCGGCTGAGGCAAGAACTCCATGAAATGATCGATGCTTGCAGCGACAAGGACCTGCTCGATCATTTTTTTCATGTGCTGGAAATGGGGAAGGCCGCCCATTCCCAAGGATTCTCCATGGATTTCAAATCTGGCACACATCCCGGGTTTTCATTTGACTTGGAGAATTTGGAGGATTTTGAGCCCTTTGAGGAAAGCGAAGATCCATTGGATTACCCTGAGTTTGAGGGTGGGCTGAACTAGGATGAGGCCGAAAAGCCGTCTTGCAGCTGTAGATCGGCAACCATTGAGCCCACCAAATCGCCCCTTGCGACCCAAAGATTCCGCACAACGAATCCGCCCATTCTGCTATATTTGAGCATGCATCCGACGCAAATCGGAAATCTGGACGCCCCGATGGGCAAGTCCCAAATTGTTCATTCTTCATCATTCATGATTCATTGAAGTGAGTAACCACGGCAGAGCCCTCATATCAGCCCTCAACGCAGGCGATTTCGCGGCCGTAGACCAATACGCCGACCTGAGCGACTTGGAGATCAAGATCGTGAACAGCCACATCCATGAGCTGTTTGAGCGCGCGATCAAGGCCGAGAACTTCAAGCTGTTCATGGCCCTGCTCAAGATACCGAAGGTCTTGGTGAGCGGCCCCGAGTACTGTGCCCTGCGCCATGCGTCCACGCTCGGCCTCGTGGAGTACGTGCGCGAACTCACGCGCATGCCTACGGCCAACGCGAACATCGCCGGCAAAAACGGCGATACGGCCCTGCTCGCAGCCGTCAAAGGCGGCTGGACCCAGAAAAAAGCGCTGGACCTCGTGCGGGCCATGGTGATCCTGCAACCCCTCAAGGTCAACATTCGCGACCATCAGGGCCGCACCGCCCTCTGGCATGCGCTCAAGAAATCCTGGTTTGACGTCGCCAATGTACTCATGGACGCAGGCGGCAATCCGCATGTCGAGGACGAGGAAGGCACTGCCCCGCTCACGCTGGGCATCACCGCCACGGGCTTGCCCAACGAATTGCTCACGCGCCTGCTCACTTATGCGGGCCCAGCGGTCGAGGACGAGGCCGACGAGGCTGCCCCATTGCTGCATTCGGCCTATGACGACGAGGACGACCATCCCTCCCATCAGCGCGCCGTCCCTTACGGGCAGACCACGGTTCCGACCACGCCACCGCGCACACCCGGTATCCAAGTGCAGCTCGACGTGAACATGAATCATGACGACGACGAC
>JANMIM010000687.1:0-1411 GCA_031375795.1 Bacteroidota bacterium | reverse complement strand
TCGGGCTGCGGCGGGACGCCGCGGGTTCAGTTCATTGTCCAATATCTAATGCTAATCCCTTGCTTTTCCACAATTAGCGATGCACTCGGCCGTCGTACGTACACTATGTTTGTGGATTGATTCAAAAACTGATGTTCGCATGAAGTTCTATAAGTACACAACGACCCTCCTAGCCTTGGTTTTGATGTTTGGCGCATTGCCCGCTCAAAAGATCTTTTGGCAGAAGGCGATCGGCGGCTCGGGATATGACAACGGGATGCGCATGCTCCCGACCGACCACAACTGCTTTGTGGTCGCGGGCACGACCCTCTCCAACGATGGCATTGGCAAGGCCAACCACAGCGTGGGCAAGATCGACATCGTCGTCTGCCGCGTGTCGGCCGAGGGGCAAGTGATCTGGAAAACCACTGTCGGAGGCTCTCAGGATGAGCAATTTAGCGACATGAAACCCACGCGCGACGGGGGCGTCCTCATCATCGGCACGACCTCCAGCACCGACGGTGACATCACCGAAAACCATGGCAAGATGGATTTCCTCCTCGCCAAGCTTGATCGATTTGGCAAGCTGCTCTGGACCAAGACCTTTGGCGGACTCGGCAACGACCAGGGCTTCGCGGCAATCGAGACCAGCGATGGCGGCTACCTCGTCGCGGGCGAAAGCGGTTCACGCACCGGCAACATGACCTACCACATCGGCGCGCTCGACTCCTGGATCGCCAAGCTCGACGGTGGCGGCAATGTCGTGCTGGAAAAAACATTTGGCGGCAACGCCAACGAGCGGGTCACCAACCTGATCGAACTCAAGAAGGACCGCTACCTCGCTGTCGGCTTCTCTTCCTCCACCGACGGCGATGTGAAGGATCCGCTGGGCGAAAAAGATGCCTGGCTCGTGTGCTTCAGCAAGAATTTTGACATCGTGTGGCAACGCAACTATGGCGGCACCGACTTTGACGAGCCTCACCAGATCATTCGTGCCAAAAACGGTGACTTGGTCATCGCCGGCACGAGTTTCAGCAGCGACATGGACCTCGACGGCGCCGAAAACCACGGCCTCGGCGACAGTTGGCTCTTTCGCATCGGCGAAAATGGCAACTTGAAATGGAGCAAGGTCTACGGCGGCGCGCGCAACGAGGGCGGCAATGCACTCACACAGACTGCTGACGGCGGTTTCCTCCTCGTGGGAACGAGCAGCTCGCAGGACAAATTCGTGACCCGCAACAATGGCCTCTACGATGGCTGGGTCGTGAGGACCGATTCCCTCGGCAACAAGCTCTGGTGGCACAACTTCGGCGGGGAGAATTTTGAATACCTCTACGACGTCATGGCCCTCGAAGGCGGCAACTACCTCGCCCTCGGTTTTGCAGAGAGCACCAAGGGCGACTTGCTGGCGCTGCACAAGGATGAAGGAAAC
>JANMIM010000686.1:0-9641 GCA_031375795.1 Bacteroidota bacterium | reverse complement strand
GTCGACCACGCCGATGCTGCGGCGCAGCATCACACTCGCCAAGCCCTCGCGGTAGTTGCCGATCTGGTCATATTTGCAGGAAGTCATCTGTGCGCCATAGGCATTGATCAGGCCCCACTTGCCGTCGATCTGCACCGAGATCACGCCATTCTTGCGAAAGCCGATCTTGTCGTATTGGCAGGGGATCACGACCGTGCCCTCTGGATTCACAAAGCCCCATTGGTCCTGGGCATCCATCACTGCCGCCCTGCCATCACGAAAGTCCTCCACACGGGCATACCGCATGGGCACGACGACGTTTCCTTGCAGGTCGATGAATCCCCACTGGTCAGCTACGCGCACCGCAGCCCTGTTTTCATGGAAATCGTTCACCTTGGCGTAGCGCGGCGGGATCACCACCGTGCCACTCGTGTCGATGAAGCCCCATTTCCCCTGCACAAATATCGCAGCCCGCCCATTTGAAAACGAGCCGGCATTGGAGTAGGTGGGCTCGATCACGGTATTGCCCTGCTGGTCCAGGTAGCCGTACTCCATGCCGCTCCGGTAGCGGGCGAGCCCCTCGCTGAAGTTGTTGATTTCCCGGTAGACGGGCTTCACGACAAACTCTCCCTTGGGATTGATGAGGCCAAAGCTGCCTTTTTGCTGTATGACCGCGAGGCTGTCGTGAAACTTGCCGATGCGGTAGTAGCTCGGCTGCACGACCCAGTGGCCCTCGCGGTCAATGAGGCCATAGGAGCCTTTGCGCTTGGCGGGGGCGAGGCCCTCGCTGAAATCCCCCACGGCCGTGAAGGCAGGCGTGATCGCCACATTGCCCTCCAAGTCCACAAAACCAAAGAACTTCTCACCCTGCACCGATGCCAAGCCTTCCCGGAAGTCCCCTGCCCGCAGGAATTTTTGTGGGGTGACGTTGCGGCCCGTGGAGTCGATGTAGCCCCAGGCCCTGGCATTGCGCACGCGGGCACGGCCCTCGTAGAAGTCGCCGGCATCGACATATTGTGGCTGCACGACGACTTCCCCGGCGGTATTGGCATAGCCCCAAAGCTTGTCTTTGCGAATGCGCACAAAGCCGTCGTGAAATTCGCCCACCTGGTCAAAGGTCGCTTGAATGGAGATCTCTCCCCGGTCGTCGATGAAACCATAGGCCGACTTGTCATTGCCGACCGAAAACAAGGTCTTGCCACCCTCCTTTGCAAGCCGCTCGATGAAGTCATAGCGCGGCTCCACGACCATTTGGAAGGACCGGTTCACGGCTCCCCACTTGCCCTTCACGCGCACACGGGCCAGGCCATCCTGGAAATCCAGCGCAGTCTCGTATTCCGCCGCCTTCATCCACTTGCCCTCGCTGTCGACATAGCCCCACTTGCCCCCGACACAATAGCTGTAGGTCACGGTGAGCTCGTTGGAAAATTCGTTGCGCGCCGTCAGGGACCTGATCGTGTCGATGTTGGCATCTGCCCGCCAGACCATCTGTCCGCCGACATTCACCCGAGCGACCCCGTCGATGAATGGGCCGATGTAGGCGGCGTTTTCAATCGGGATGGTTTTGCCCCTGAGTCCCAGCAATGTGTATTTCCCCGAGCCCAGATAGATAGCCCGCGCCAAGCTTTGGTTTTGGAAATCGATGGTGAGAATGGTCTCAAACAGTGGGTCACAGAGCTTTTTGCCGGTCGTGTGGTCCACCAATCCCCAAGCCCAGTTTTCGGAATCCTTGATCTTGCCCTTGGCGCAAGAAACAGTGGCACCGGGTATGACCTCGATGGCCTTGTACTTGGGATCGATGAGGATGCGTCCACGGTTGCGCAGACCCCACAGGCTCGTTGCGTTGGAAAACCAGCCGACGATGTTGGAGCCACTCACATTGAGCAAGTCCACGTCCTCCTCTTCCTCCTGGTCCTTGATGATGACGATGCGCTTGACCTTGGAGGGGTGCCCATTGCTGTCGAAGTAGAAATAATCCACTTGGTCCCCGAGCTTGGCCTTGGAGGCTTGGAAATAGACGCGCACCTCCTCGTACTTGGGGGGAATGATCCAATCGCCCTCGATGTTGATGAGGCCCCAGTGTCCTTGGAACTTGGCCTTGGCGACCTTGTTTTTGGTAAATACGCTCAGGGAATCAAAAGACATGCGCTTGAGTAGCTTTCCTTGGGTGTCGTGCCATTTCAGGATCATGCCGACCTGGGCGATGATCAGCGTATCGTTGACCATCTGGCACTTGTCGTGCTTCAAGGCGATGACTTCCTCTCCTTTGCGGTTCACGGCGCCATAGGAGCCGTCGCGGTTCACGATCGCAAAACCGGGGCCATAGTGGGCCACAGACTTGAGCTCGGGACGCGTGATATCGCGGTCGACGGTATCGGTGAGTCCGAAATAGGGGCCGACCTTGGTGAGCACCCAAGCGTAATCCTGCATCATCACGTAGTCAAACCTAGCGGGGGTCATGATGCGGCCCAGGCTGTCCATGAGTCCATACTTGACCCCGTGCTGCCAGGCGAGGTAGCCCCTGCCGCCGTCGAGGAAGCCATCGTATTTGGGATCGGCGAGGGTGTCTCCCCGGTCGTTGAGGACTCCCCAAAGCTTGCCGCTGCGCATCGCGATGCGGTTGGGGGCGATGCGCTTGAGCTCATCGTAGCGCGGCTGTATCATGATGCGCTGCCGCATGAGGTCAAAGATGCCCCAGCCGGTCTCGGCCTTGATGTAGGCCTCTCGGGTGTTGATGACCTTTACCTGGAGGTATTGGGCGGGCAGGACGATGCGGGCATTGTTGTCGACGATGCCCCAGCGGCCGCCGTCGCAGGTGTCGTAGCCGCATTTGCCGTCCACATTGGCGAGTGCGAGGCCGAAGGCGTCAAAAGGCCTGATCAGGCTGAATGCGGGTGCAAGGGTTTGGTTGTTGAGGAGGTTGATCATGCCCCACTTGCCACCATCACAGTTCTGGTTTTGGCATTCGCCGCCTTGGTTGATGAGGATGAGGCTCAGGCTCAGGCAGCGCAAGAAGGTGTAACGGGTCTCGACAAGCTGGTTGCCCGCGGCATCCAGGAGCCCATACTTCCCGTCGCGCACCACGACTGCTTGTGCATCGTTGGTCTCGCCGATTGCATCGTAGACGGGCGGGGCGATGGTCTTGCCAGCGGTGTCGATGATTCCCCAGAGCCGCCCCGACTTCACGGGCAGCATTTGTGCCGCTGCCGAACCAAAGGCGGCGAGGCAGACGATGCTCCAGGTGATATGTTTCAGCAGGCGATTCACGGGGTGGGATCTAAAAAGATAATGCGAAGATTGATGGAAGTTACAACAAATCAATGTGGTGGTCTATGAAAATGCCCCAGACTCCCCTGCGGGAATCTGGGGCACCCATGGTTCTGGATCAGATGCCGAGCACTTTGCGCAGGTCCATCGCGCTGTTCACCAATTGGTCGGCCGTTTCGAATTCGACTTTGGCAACTTTGCCCCGCTCCTTTTCGAGCTTCTTGAAGGCCTCTGGATACACCACGGCGATCTTGTTGCCGGGGAGTACTGCAACCAGATAGTTGGCCTCTTCGGGCAGGAAGGACAGCGAGGGCTTCTCGTCTGGCATGTGCAGGATCACGCCCCTGTTGGAGCCACAGATCTGGTAGATGGCGGTTTTGCTGGGGTCGACGTAGGAGTCTTCGGGGAAGCTGTACTCTGGCGTCATGTTCACGCAGGGTGTGTTTCTCATGTACCGGTCGCAGTTGAAGATGCCGAATCCAGACACGGTAAAGGTGCGGTAGACGTCTGCCTGGGTGACGAGGCGTTCCTCTTCCAGTCCTTTTTCCTTGAGGATCTTGTTGTACTTGTCCATCTTGTCCTGGAAGCGCTTCATGCCTTTTTCATAGTCCTCGCCTTCCAAGATCGGCTTCACGTCGATGCTGAGCGATGCACTGTACTTGTGCTTGAGCTTGATGCGGTAGCGCAGGCCTTCCTCGTCGAGTTCCTCCAGCTGCACGTCGTTCCAGTTTTTGGTGATGATCTTGTCTTCCATCGCTTTGTAGGCGACTTGGTCCTCTGCCATCCAGCGCACGCCCTTGAAAGGCTTGAGCTCAGGGAAGTTGTCATAGTTGGCTTCAAACATGACCTCTCCGTCCATTTCCTCTGCCTTGCCTTTGACCGGTGGGCGGGGCTTGGCGGCGACGATGCGCATGCCTTCTTCCTTCTCCTTGTTTTTGGAGAGCTTGGCCTTGCCGATGTCTTTCCAGCCCTTGTCTTTGTCGAGGAAGTACAGGTTGTAGTTGTCCTCGTTGGTGAAGGACGCCATCTTGACTTCCAGCTCCTTGCCGGGGGCGATGAATACCGCCTCGCTGCCTTGGTAGCCCAGGATCTCGATCATGCCAGCGGTCTGGAAATTTTCCTTGGCGCCATTTTCATTGTATCGCATCGTGATGCCGCTCAGGATCACGTCCTCGGCGTCGTGAAATTCGCGGTAGCGCACCTCGACATCGCCGGTGACAGGCTGGCCCTGCGCATCGACAAAGATGCCTCCGGGAACCTTGATCTCCGAGCCGGTCGGGGCCTCCCATTTGCCGCCCTTGGCAGCGTCGATGGTGAAGGAGTTGTAGGGCACGTTGGCATCGGGGAGCGGCGGGGTGACCATTGCCGATGCGGCATAGAGGTACTCGGCCTGGTTGGTCTCCTCGACGGCGGGTGCCGTGGTGGTGGTGGTGGCCATGTTTTCGGGCAGCTTGCCGTCAGGCTTGCTGTCGCCAGCCTGTGTGGCAAAGAAGATGCCCGTGGCGACGATGCCCGTGAAGGCGACGACAGCGGCGATCTTCCAGCCGAGGGCGATCTTGGCGAGGCCCGATTTGCCGGCAGCGGCGGCAGTGGTGGTGGCAGCTGTCGTAGCGGCGTGCTGTGCGACACCAGCTTGGATGTTGGTCCAAATCTGGTTGTTTGGAACTTGGGAGTCAAGTGCGTCCCTGTTGTTCCGGATGAAGTTTTCGAGATTGTCAGACATAAGACAACGATGTTAAAATGTCCCTTAATTTAGATTTGGCGCGGTTGAATTGTGATTTTGAACCTCCCTCTGTGATGCCGAGGATGTCGGCGATCTCGCGGTGGTCATAGCCCTCGAAGAGGTAGAGCGACAGGACGACCCGGTAGCCATCGGGCAATTGCTCGACTGCCTTGTTGATCTGGCTTACGTTCCAGACCACCGAGTCCTCTGAGTCGTGTGCGGCGGCGGTGGCAGTAGCGGCTGCCTCCTGAGCCAACTGCTCCTTGAGGGTGATGGATGCTTTCTGCTTATTGAGCGCATTGATGCTCTTGTTCACGACGATGCTCTTGAGCCAGGCACCAAAGGTGCTGTCACCCGAGAAGTGGTCGATTTTGGTGAAGGCCGCCAAGAAGGCGTCTTGCAACACGTCTTGTGCATCGGCGATGTCCTTGACGATGCGCAGTGCCGTGTTGTACATTGCGACCTTGTAGGACTCGTAGGCTTCAAACTGTGCTGCGGGGTCACCCTCTCGCAATCTGGCGATCAGCTCCATGTGAAAATCTATTTTTGGTAGTGCCATACTTCTGATGATTTACACTCCAATGACCACGGTTTGCGGCTTGGGTTGCATCCAGAAATACTTTTCTTTGATTATTTTTCTTTTTCCGCAATCCATGCACGGTTTTCAGGGTTGAATGAGCCGCGTGAGATCCCTGAAACGCAGCATTTTGAGCAATGCAGCGCGGTCGGTGCCCGCTGCGGAGGTGATATGCACGATGCGGGGCTTGCCCGGCAGCAGGTCAAAAAAATTGTCTGAAAATACCACATCGGCCCCCGGAGCTTGGATTTCCATTTCCTTTACGAGCGTCTTGGCATTCAATTCCAAGTCGAATCCGCCCTCGACGACAGTGAGTTGGTAGGCAAATTGTGGATCTGGCAAGTCCAGGGCGACCGGCGGGGCGAAGTAGTGGATGTCCTCTGCGAGCATTTCCCTGCCTTTGTACAGGGTGGCCTCAATGAAGTGGTGCCGGGGATCGACACGGCCATACAAGGCGGTGAGCGGGATGTGGAGGTATTCATGTCCCCCTTGTTGCAGAGCCACGACCGATTGGCGGTCGGCGAGCACGTCGCCGTCGAGCGACTTGAGCCTGAGCTGCACGTTGCAAGCCTTGGGCCCCAATTCCGAGGCGATCTCCACGCGTACCGAGTCGTGTGCCACGGTGAGCGAGAGCAAGACAGGCCCGTAGAGGCGCTTGAGGGCATAGTGGGCGGGCTTCCATTCTCCCGAATAATCAATGGTGGACCAAGACGGACCGGGCCAGCAATCGTCGAGCTGCCAATACAGGGTGCCCATGCAAAAGGGTTCCCGCATGCGCTGGGCCTCGATCGCGATGCCCATGGCATCACGCTGCAAGTATTGGCTCAGCAGGCAAAACGTGGCGAAATCACGGGGCTTGCCATAGAGCGGCTCCAGAAATCGCAGGATCGGGGCATTGCCCTTGTAACTCTTCTGGCGGCTCAGGATTGCCTTGCTGTCAAAGCTCCAGTCTGCTGCGTCGATGTAGGGCTGCAAGTTGGCGGGCGACGGCCAAGATTGGAAACCGTATTCGCTCATGAACCTCGGCACATAATGCGCAAACCCATCGAGGCTGTCGGTGCCATGCCACACACCCCAGTAGTGCATGTTTTTGTGCTTGAAGTTTTCCTCCTTGCCCCAATTGCTGAGCGGGCTGGAGGGAATGTAAGCGCGGCCAGGGTCGAGGTAGTTCAGGGAATTGGGTACGTGGCCTTCGAAAAAGGAGTGGTATTCGTCTGAGAGCTTCTTGGAGAATGCGTCGTCAAATCCGCCCTCTTGCTGCCATCCCCAATTGTGCCAGGCCACGTCGATTTCATTGTTGCCGCACCAGATGGCCAGGCTGGGGTGGTACCTCAGGCGCAACACGTTGTCTTGCAGCTCGGCCTTTGCATTCTCCAACAGCGGGCCTTCCAAAGGGTACATCATGCAGGCAAATGGGAGGTCTTGCCACACCATCATGCCGTGGGCGTCGCACCAGTCATACAGGGCATCGTCCTCGTAGACTCCGCCGCCCCAGACGCGCAGCATGTTCATGCCCACCGCCGCTGCCGACTCCAGCAAATGTTGCTGGCGGGCCCGGCCCCGGGGCAGGAACACGTCGCTGGGTACGTAGTTGGCACCCTTCACAAAGAGTGGTCCTCCCCTTCCGGGCAGGAAATCGTTGACCGAAAAGTAGAAGCTCGTGCCCATGGCGTCGGGTTGCATCACGAGCTTGATGCTGCGCAAGCCGAGCGACTGCGTGCGCGTACTGAGCGTGGCCTGAGATTGCTTGACGGCAGCTCCAAACTGGTACAGCTTGGCCTCCCCCATTCCCCTGGGCCACCAAAACGTCGGCTGCCGGATGGTGAATTGCAGGTCCACGAGTCGCAGGCCGCGCTCCAGCTCGCGGTTGGTGGTGAGGATCGTCTCGCCGTCGAGGGTGAGGTCGATCTGGTAATTTCCGGGCTGGGCGACGTCGAGGTGCAGCATGGCCCGCATGGGCACCTCCTGCGGGTCGAGCTTGAGCGGCACGGCGTGCAGGCGGTCGATGCGCGCGCCCGACCATGCTTGCAGGTACACCGGCCGCCAGATGCCCGCGCCCATGAGCCGGGGCGCGAAGTCCCAGCCGAAGTGGTAGGCCGCCTTGCGTACGTAGGGACTTACCTTCTTGTCGGCGGCATCGTTGCCCGAGGGGATCTTGTAGGGGGAGGCGTCATAGGCTGCAGCGGCCACGTGAATTGGTGCCAGGAAATGGACGAGCAGGGTGTTTTCGCCGACGCGGAGGTGGGGCTTGCAGGAAATGCGCCATTGGCGGTGCATGTTGTCGGCATAGCCGACGCGCTGCCCATTGACAAAGATCTCGGCATAGGTGTCCAGACCCTCAAAGACGAGGTCGACCTGGGATTCGCCCATTTGCGCATCGGTGAGGGTAAATGTGCGGCTGTATTCCCAATCGAGCTGCTCGATCCATTGCAGCTGTGCCTCGTTGTGGCCGATGAAGGGGTCAGGGATTACATGGGCGGCGAGGAGGTCCGTGTGGACGGTGCCGGGCACTTGGGCTGGCAACCATTCCTGCGCCCCCTGTTCCCGCATTTGCCAGCCACCTTGCAGGTCGATGGTCTGCTGCGCCATGCATACGCTTCCCCAGCTGCACAAAATGGCCCAGCAGGCCTGCAGCCATCGGTGGGGCAGCCGCTTCATGGCTTAGAACCGGTCAAAATTGACAAAGACGGCAGCCAATATTTGCAGGATGATGTAAACGATCGCGCAGGTGACGACGATGGCGGTGGTGCGTTTTTTCTTGTCGATCTTTTCCCGTGCCTCGGCGGCATGGCGACCGTTGGGGAAAAAGCGCAGGTAGTGCTCGAAGTATGTGCGGTTGTTGTAGGTGAGGCAGGTCTGCCAGGCTTTTTCGTCCTTTTGCTCGGGGGTGAGCGGCTCATCGCTGGCAGGGGTGCCAAACTCGCTGTTGCTGCGCGGGGCACCATCGGGCTGGCTCTCGACCTGGTCGGGCTGCTGACCCTTGCCGATGAGGCTCCAGATGCCGCCCAGCAGTTTTTTCATGCCACGGTGCTCGGTGCCGCCGGTCCAGTCTGCGAGGTCGGCATAGAAACTTGTCTCGGTTCCTTTTGGGGGAATGAGCCCTGCGTCGAGGCGCACGGCGATCATCCGTCGGAGGAGGCTACCCTCGCGGCCTTCGTTTTGGATGCGGCCCGATGCGGCCGAGTTCTTGGTCCAGACCACGACATGGCAGGCCGAGGCATTCATGCGCTGTCGCAGCATGGCTTGCACTTCTTGAAAGGAATTGGGCTGGTTGCGAAACCAAACCTTGAGTCCAGCCCATTCGAGCTCTTGCACAATAAGGCGCACACGGTCCTCGTCGTCGGGAGCGTAGCTGATGTAGATGTCAAATAGATCGTCGGCCATGTTCCAAATTTAATAAAATGAATCCAGATAAATATTTGCCGATTTGAAAATGGGTGTGGGACAAAATTCTCCTCGGTTCGTCGGGCCTCCCCAGCACAAAGCTGAGGGCCGACGAACAAGGAAACAGGCCGCACCCAGATGATCTGGATGCGGCCTGCCTTGAATTTGGTTGATGTGCAAAAGCCTTAGGCTTGATCCACGATCACGATTTTTTCGATTTTGTCGCCTTGCTTGATGCTGTCCAGGAACTCCAAGCCTTCAAACACTTTGCCAAAGCAGGTGTGTGCGCGGTCGAGGTGGGCAGTCGCCTGACGGGTCAAGACGATGAAGAATTGTGAGCCACCGGTATCCTTGCCTGCATGGGCCATGGAGAGGACGCCACGGTCGTGAAACTGGCGTTCGCCAGAGGTCTCGCAGGGGATCTTGTAGCCGGGTCCGCCACGGCCGGAGCCCTCGGGGCAGCCACCCTGGATCACAAAACCAGGCAATACGCGGTGGAAATTCAATCCGTCGTAAAAGCCTTTTTTGGCCAAAACGACGAAGTTGTTGACGGTATTGGGGGTCTCTTTTTCGTAGAGCTCGGCCTTGAGCAGGCCTTTTGCAGTGTAGATTTCAGCAATTTTCATAGGGTGCAAAAGTAATAAAAGGTGCGCGACCTGCGAAAGTTTTCTCGCTGCATGTGTCATCATTTGGTGAGGGTTCGTCAAAAAT